>JBBQQV010000368.1:0-3724 GCA_038215505.1 Lysobacterales bacterium | reverse complement strand
GGCCATGCTCCACTCGCCCATGCTGTGCGGGTTCTTGCGGGCGTAGTTCTTCACCGCCAGCGGCGCGCGCCGATCCGAATTACCTTCGCGTAACACCGGGTTGACCGCGCTGCCCAGGCACTTGGAGTAACGACTGCGGACGGCCTTGTCTTCGTCCGTCTTTGGATCTTCCGGGAAGTCGGGAATCGGATAACCACGCGCCTGCAGCTCTTTAATCGCACTAGTCAGCTGGTGCACTGACGCGCTGATGTTGGGCAGCTTGATGATGTTGGTGTCGGGCAACAGCGTGAGCTTGCCGAGCGCGGCAAGCGTGTCCGGCACCCGCTGCGCGTCGCTCAGGGAGTCGGGAAAGCTGGCCAGGATGCGCGCGGAGAGCGAGATGTCCGCTGTCTTGATCTCGATACCGGCTGGCTTGGTAAAGGTGCGGATGACCGGCAGAAAAGCGGCGGTCGCCAGCAGCGGCGCTTCGTCGGTGAGGGTGTAGATGATGGTGGACGGGGTACTGGTCACGGACGGCTCTCCTGGCAGGTGTGCGCATTGTCACTGCTTGCGGGGGAAATTCGTAGCTCGACGTGAGCCTGTCTTTTGCCCGGCGCGGATTGACAGCAGCCCGGCACTGCCGGGACACTCGCGTCGCCCGCTTATCTTGATGACTGGAGACCTTTTGAGGACATCAACTTTGAACGACGAGATTCGCTACAAGGCCGCGGCGGCGGTATTTGCATTGGCCAATCGCACTGAATCTGCTGGCAAGAAAGACAGCAAGGCCGCCAATGGCAAACCATGGGAAGAGATGCCCTTCGCGGCAAATACCCGCATGCACGTGGGCAAGCTGCGCGAGGCGGTGGCCTATTACGAAATTGCCGAGTCGATCAATCGCGATGCTGCTGGCTGGGGTTACCCGCGCGCGATGCTGCTCGAAAGCATGGGCGCGTGGGACGAGGCCATCGCCGCGTTTCAGTCGGTGGCCGACACCATGTATGCGCAACCGGGGCAGGCTGGCGCGCAACGCTGCGAGGAAAAGCGGGGCGGCGGTTACCACGAACTGGCCGCACTGGGTCTGCCGAAAGAATTCCTGGATGCCATGCAAGGATTGGATGCCGACGCCTACTTCGCCGCTTTAGCAGTTGAAGCTGAAGCCGGAGCCGAAGCGAAGGTCGATGCCGATATCGACGCCAAGCGCGAGCGCGTTGCCAGCAAGGCAAAACCCAAGCAGAAGAAGGGCAAGTCCGCTGATGCAGATGACGATGACAGCAAACGGCAGCAAGCGGCGGAGACTGCGCTGGCTTTCGTCAACCACTTGCTCGACCGTGACTACCGCGCGGCGCGCGCGATGCTGCACACCGCCGATTCAGGACTCAGCGAGGAAGAACTGCAGCAAGGATTCGAACCGCTGTTCGAAGACGAGGATTTCCCGGAATCTGCCGTCGTATTCGACGTCCAGACAGACATGCCCCAACTCGAGGCGGACGATCTCGCATGGGTGTACGTCAGCATCAACAGCGAGAACCAGGAGGCGGTATCAATGCTGGTCGCGCGCGCGAAAAAACGCTTGGTGGTACGCGGCGTCGAATGGGGCCGGCCTTGAGGCACCGCACCGCCGGGCCAACGAGGCTTTCAAGGCTTTCGAGGGGCGGAGCTTTCCCCACTGCTCCCAAGCGCTGGCCACAAAGTTGCTTCACAAGCCGCCGAGCAAGCTCGACTTTACAAGAGCCAATGGGTCGCTCGCCCTACCAGATCAAATCATCCGGCACTTTGAACTGGCTGTAGAAGTCGTCGTCGGCGGCGTCGGTGGCCGGCGGATTGCGGCTGTGGTCGATGACGATCATCGAAGGATCGCGGGCTTCGATTTTCTCGACCGTGGCGCGCGGGATGATGGCGTAGCCAGCATCAAAGCGGGCAATGGCGAGGACGCCTTTGGACAACTGCCGGCGCACGGTATCGGTGACCCGCAGGCTGCGGATCGCGCCATCCGCTGTGAAGCGGTAATCGATCTCGCCCTCAACCGGCAACCAGGTCTGCTCGACGATTTGCCGAGCTTGCGCGCGCTGTTCCAGCAAGCGCGCTTGCGCATTGCGTTCGGCGGCCAGCGCGCGATCGCGCTCAATTTTCTGCAATCGCAAGCGCTCAACGTCAGCGTGATCAGAATTCGCCGAAGCTGCGGATTTCCCATGCCGTTGTTTGGCTTGCTCACGCGCGACCTGGTCGATCTTGGACTTCTTGGCCAACCCTGCCTTGAGCAGTTGTTCTTGCAGGGGATTGCGCATGGGTGAACCTTACTTTGGGGATGCTTGAAAGCGTGCGGCTAGAAAATCGATCAGCGCGCGCACCGAGGGCAGCAGACCGCGGCGCGAGGCGAACACGACATGGATGATCTCGCAGCGAGGGGCCCAGTTTGGCAGCACCTGCAGCAATTCGCCGCGCGCCAACTGCCGACCAATCATCATGGTCGGCAGTTGCACCACGCCCACGCCCGCCACCGCTGCCGTGCGCAAGGTCAGCATGCCGCGGGTAATCAAGCGTGGATGATGATGGACGCGCGCCTCAGCAGCGTCGGGTCCAAACAGGTGCCACACGTGTTCACTCTGTGGCAGGCCGAGGTCCAGCGTCGGCAATTGTGGCAAGTCCGCCGGCACCGTGGGTGCGCCGACGCGAGCGAGCAGAGCCGGACTCGCCACCAGACACTGGCTGCGCTCGGCGAGCACGCGCATCACCAAATCGCTGTCGGCGAGCGGTGGCGGCCGCACGCGGATGGCCAGATCGACCCCTTCGCTGATCACATCCACCCGTCGATTGGTGGCCTCCAGATGCAACTCGACCTGCGGATTGGCGAGCATGAAGTCGGCGATCATGCGATCAACCTGAGCATCGAGCAGGGCCACGGGGCAGGTCAGTCGCACGATGCCGCGCGGTTCGGAGCGGGTCAGCTGGATGGCTTCATCGGCCGCCTGCGCTTCGACCAGCATCGCCTTGCAATGGCCGTAGTAGCGCTGGCCGATCTCGGTCACCGAAAACCGCCGTGTCGAGCGCAACACCAGTTGCACGGCCAATCGTTCCTCCAACATGGCGATGCGTCGACTCAACTTGGATTTGGGAATGCCCAAGGCACGGCCGGCCGGAGCGAAACCGCCGTGGTCGACCACTTGCACGAAGTAGTAGAGATCGTTCAGGTCTTGCATGCCGTCATCGTTCTACAAACAGGACGCTCAGGATAGTTTTTGCCATCTGGCGACGCCAGCGTCTCGCGCACAAGATAGCCGCTGGTCGCGGGGCGCTTTAGCTCCGGCACGAATCGGAGCCCATCATGAAATCAGTCCTCGGTGTTTACAGCGCCCCGCGCGGGCATTGGGTTGGCGACGGCTTTCCCGTCCGCACCTTGTTTTCTTACGACAGTCACGCCCGCCATCTCAGCCCGTTCCTGATGCTCGATTACGCCGGCCCGGCCCAGTTCGAGCCAGGTGGCAAGCGTCGCGGCGTGGGCGAGCATCCGCACCGTGGCTTTGAGACCGTCACCATCATCTACCAAGGCGAAGTCGATCACCGCGATTCTGGCGGCGGCGGTGGCCATATCGGTCCCGGCGACGTGCAATGGATGACCGCTGGCGCCGGCGTGGTCCACGACGAGTTCCACTCCGATGCGTTTACCCAGCGCGGTGGCACGCTGGAGATGGTCCAGCTGTGGGTGAATTTGCCGGCCAAGTACAAGCTGATGAAACCGGCCTAT
>JBBQQV010000367.1:0-3725 GCA_038215505.1 Lysobacterales bacterium | reverse complement strand
GGCGTGCGCGACGCTTCGTCTGCAGCCGCGCTTGGCGTTTTCGCCGACGCGGTCGTGGTCGGCAGTGCCTTGGTCGAAACGCTGGAAGGCGCCGTGGATAGTGCGGATGCCTGCGGCCGCGCGGCCTTATTTCTAGCGCCTATCCGCGCTGCGCTCGACGCCGCACGCTAAACTTTCACCGAATTGTCATCAAGGTTCGCCAAGTGAATTCTGCTTACGTGTCACACCCATGAGTTGGTTGACCAAACTCATGCCCTCGCGGATCCGTACCGAAGGCGGGACCAAACGTGCGGTGCCCGAAGGCTTGTGGGAGAAGTGCGAGAGCTGCGGTGCGGTGCTGTATCGGCCGGAAATGTTGCGCAACCTCGATGTATGCCCGAAGTGCGGTCACCACATGCCGATTTCTGCGCGTGAGCGGCTGGCCCAGTTGCTGGATACAGACACGGGCGTTGAGCTGGCGGCCGAGTTGTCACCGGTCGATGTGCTCAAGTTCCGCGACTCCAAGAAGTACGCAGAACGTATTCGCGCGGCGCAAAAGCTGACTGGCGAGAAAGATGCGTTGATCGTGATGCACGGCAAACTGAAAGGCATGCCGCTCACCGCCAGTGCCTTCGAGTTTCGTTATATGGGCGGCTCGATGGGCGCGGTGGTCGGTGAGAAATTTGCGCGCGCGGCGGAACACGCGTTGGAACAGCGCTCGCCTTACGTCTGTTTCACCGCAACAGGCGGCGCACGCATGCAGGAAGGCCTGTTCTCGCTGATGCAGATGGCCAAGACTGCGGCTGCCTTGGGCCGCTTGCGTGCGGCGGGTTTGCCCTACGTTGTGGTCCTGACCCATCCGACCACCGGTGGCGTATCTGCCAGTCTGGGCATGCTCGGCGATATCAATCTCGCTGAGCCCGGCGCATTAATTGGCTTTGCAGGGCCGCGGGTCATCGCACAAACGGTACGCGAGACCTTGCCTGATGGTTTTCAGCGCTCCGAGTTTCTCAAGGAGCATGGGGCCATTGACCAGATTGTTGATCGCCGCGAACTGCGCAATCGTCTCGCCGCCATGCTGGCTGTGTTGATGCGGTTGCCGCAGCCCGCAGCGGATCCTGAACCCAAACCCGGAGCCTGATGGCGCATGGCTGAGCGGCGCTATTTCGGTACCGATGGCATCCGCGGTCGAGTGGGCGAGGGTCCCATCTCGGCGGATTTTTTTCTCAAACTTGGCTGGGCAGCGGGTCGCGCCTTGGCGCGTGACGGTCATGCCAAAGTCGTCATCGGCAAGGACACACGCATATCCGGCTACATGTTTGAAGCCGCCTTGGAAGCGGGCTTGGTGGCGGCAGGTGCCAACGTCATGATGCTGGGACCCATTCCAACGCCTGCGGTTGCCTATCTCACTCGGTCGCTGCGCGCCGACGCCGGAATCGTCATCAGTGCGTCGCACAATCCGCACCAGGACAACGGCATCAAGTTTTTTTCCGCGCACGGTGAAAAGCTCTCTGATGCCGTTGAAAACGCCATCGAAGCAGCGCTTGAAGAACCCTTCAGTACGGTGGCTTCCGAAAAATTGGGTAAGGCACGCCGCATTGATGATGCGGCAACCCGCTATGCCGAGTTTTGCAAATCGACGGTTGATGAGAGCCTCAGCTTGGCGGGCATGAAAATTGTGCTCGATTGCGCGCATGGCGCGACCTATGCGATTGCTCCCGCGCTGTTTGCCGAGTTGGGGGCCGAGATTCACGCCATCGGTGTCTCTCCCGATGGCCTCAACATCAACCGCGATTGTGGTTCGATGCACATGCAGGCGCTTGCGGCCGAAGTGCTGGCGCGCGGCGCTGACCTTGGAATCGCATTTGACGGTGACGGTGATCGGCTGCAAATGGTCGACGCTGCCGGTGCCGCCGTGGATGGCGACGAACTGCTGTATGTGCTTGCCCTGGCGTGGCAGCGTGATGGCCGCTTGCGTGGCCCCGTCGTAGGCACGCTGATGAGCAACTTTGCGCTTGAGCAGGCTTTGCTCGCGCGCGGCATGAATTTCTTGCGCGCCAATGTCGGCGACCGTTATGTGCATCAAGCTTTGGTCGCTGGCGGTGGCATTCTCGGTGGCGAAGCTTCCGGTCATCTGCTGTGCCTGGACCGAGCCAGCACTGGCGATGCCATCGTCAGCGCGCTGCAGGTGCTGGAAGCGCTGCGCCGCGCCGGTGGTGCCAGCTTGCGGGAAGCCTTGCATGGCTTTGAAAAGTTGCCGCAAAAGACCATCAATGTGCGCTTGAGCAACGGCGCCAAACCGGCCGAATCGGCCAGCGTGCAACATGAACTCGCGCGCGCGCGCACCGCGCTTGCCGGCCGAGGCCGTGCATTTCTGCGCCCATCCGGTACCGAGCCCGTGTTGCGCGTTACGGTCGAGGCGGACGATGCCGAGCTGGTGGAAGGCGTGCTGGATCGTTTGGTCGCTGCGGTGCGCGCGGTTTGCTGAGGATTCTGTCGCTGCCCAGAAAGCAAGCAGCGCTGCAACGAATTGAACCTTCAGATTGCTCGCTTGGCGCTCGTTATCCAGCTAAACCGTTTCGTCGGCTCGCAGTCAGGCATACCATCACCCTCCCATTCCGCCAACCTGCGTGAATCCCGTGAGCCAGATCCCAACGCTTGATATCCGCCGCTTCGATAGCGACCGCCACGCCTTCGTCGCCGAACTCGGTGCTGCCTATCGGGAATGGGGTTTTTGTGGCATTCGGGGCCATGGCATCGCACAGGACCTGATTGATGGCGCCTACGACGTGTTCAGGGCGTTTTTTGCGCTCCCCGATGAGGTGAAGCGCGGCTATCACGTCAAGGGAAGTGGCGGCGCGCGAGGCTACACGCCGTTCGGTGTCGAAACGGCCAAAGACTCCAAGTTTCCGGACCTGAAAGAGTTTTGGCATGTCGGCCGCGAACTGTCCGCCGGCTCGCCCTATGCCGATGTGATGGCCGCCAATTTATGGCCTTCGGAAGTCCCTAGGTTTCGCGAGTATGCCTACGGCTTGTATGAGGCGCTGGACGATCTCGGCACGCGCGTGCTGCGCGGATTGGCTCTGCATATCGATTTGCCTGAGCACTATTTCGCCGACAAAACGAACTTTGGCAACTCCATCCTGCGGCCCATTCACTACCCGCCGATCACCGCCCCTGAAGTCCCGAACGTGCGCGCCGGCGCCCACGAAGACATCAACTTCATCACCCTGCTGGTGGGGGCGAGCGCCGCTGGTCTTGAGGTGCGATCGCGGCAAGGTGAGTGGGTTCCGTTCACTGCCGACGCTGACACCATCGTTGTCAATATTGGCGACATGCTGCAGCGATTGACCAACCACGTGTATCCGTCAACGACACACCGCGTCACCAACCCGCCCGGCGAAGCCGCCCGCCAGCCACGCTACTCGACGCCATTTTTCCTGCATCCCAACCCTGACGTGTTGATCGACGTGCTGCCGTCCTGCATCAGCCACGACAACCCCAATCGCTACCCGGAAGCCATCACTGCGCACGAGTATTTGTTGGAGCGGTTGCGGGAGATTCGGCTGATTTAGAGCGGGAGCTTGAGCGGGAGCGGGGGCTGGCAGCTGCGGGCTGGGGCGCGTTGCATCAACTCTAATTCAACGCCCCCCAGCCCCCGATTCCCGATCCCCGGCCCTCGCGCATAGCGCTCGGGCGTTCAGCGGTGCGCAAACCTGCGGGTTGCCAGCGCACCGCTTCACCCC
>JBBQQV010000366.1:0-3728 GCA_038215505.1 Lysobacterales bacterium | reverse complement strand
CCTGCGTTTCGATATCGGGGAAATCCGCCGCCACCATCCGTGCGGTACGCAGAAACAGCCCCGACGTCGATTTCAAGATATTGGCTTTGTGGACGACGGTTACTTTGCGACGACCGAGTCGACGCGCCAACTCGAACGCATAGCGGGCGATGCGTTCTGACCCGTGGCGGGTGATTCTCTGCGTCAGTGTGGCGACCTCACCGTCTGCCGACAGTGTCTGGCCCTCGCCGATGTAGGCGCCTTCCGTGTTTTCACGGACCGTGATGATGTCGACACCGGTGTAGCGGGACTTGGTGTTGGGAAAGGTGATTGCGGGACGTACATTCGCATACAGATCAAAGTGTTTGCGAAGCTCGACGTTGATTGAGCTGAACCCTTCGCCGACCGGCGTCATCAGTGGACTCTTTAGCGCCACTCGATGCAGCTTGATGGCAGCCAAGGTGGCCGCAGGCAGCAGTTCCCCGCAAGACGCATACGCAGATGAGCCAGCCTCGACGAAGTCGTAGTTGAGACCGAGCTGCATGCTGTCCAGCACGCCTAGCGTGGCTTGCATGATTTCTGGTCCGATACCGTCGCCGCGAATGACTGCAATGGTCTTTGGCATGGGGCAAAACCTCGCGAGAAGCGAACACAGGGGTGATCGCGCCTGTAAGTGGGGTGACCGTCACTATCGATGCAAATCGCGGTCGAGCGCAGCTGCAGCAGCCATGATGCACGGGCACCGAAAGCCACTAGCTGAACGAGGCAACAGCATCACACCACAGGGCTGCGTTAAAGTGCGGCAATGATGAAGCACCGAACTCCATTCATCCGCTCAGCCTTGGGCGCTTCAGTCTTACTTTTGGCTAGTGGTATTGCCGCAGCCGATATAGCGCGGATTGGCTTGGTGCGTGTGACCGAAGGCGAGCTGCCACAGATCGAGATCCATGGAGATTGGGCCAGCGGCTGTGCGCCCGTGTTGGATGGCGTCAGCGCGGTCGGCAATCAGATCACAGTCAGTGCGAAGACCGACAGCAATCGCTGTAGCGCAGCGCCTGGGCCGTATCAATTGCGCGCAGAACTGCCGACCGGGTCCAAATCGTTCGCTGCCGGAGAGGTCGTACGGCTTCGCTTCGAGCTGCGCGACGACCCCGTATCCGAGCCAAGACTGCTCGCATTTGAGTTGGTCAGCGTGGGCGGAGCCGAAGACGTCGATGCACCGACCATTGATCCCGAAACCGGCTTCTGGTGGGGCGAGCCCGGTGGTGAGTTCGATCACGTAGGGCCTGGCATCGGTGCGCAGATCGAACGCCAAGGCGGCACTTTGGCGGTCAGCTTTTCTGGCTACGGCGAAACCGGCAAACCGGAATGGATGTTCGGTGCATCAGCATTCTCGGGACGCCGCACCGACATTGCGCTGACCCGACTAGAAGGTGGCCGAGGCCCATTCGGCGGGTATGTGGGCCCCGCCGACGCGGAATCCGTGGGACGTTTGCAGATCGAATGGCTGACTTCCGCGCGCGCAGTATTCTGGTTCAGTCGAGTAGACGCAGAGGGTCGCGGCATCGATCTGCAACCTATTTCGATGGTGCGATTCGACTTTGGTCAGCAGCCTGGCTTGGGTTGGAATGGCCGTTGGCGCTTTGAAAATGTGGGCGACGGCAAGCCCCTTGAGATCGAGTTCGTCGACATGCTGCTGGAAGACGATGAGTTCACCTTGATCAGCAAGGCTGGCGAAACCCTCACGTGCGCATCGGCGCTTGATCGCCCGCAGTCACCGCCGGTCGCTTGCGAACTTGAACACCTGGATGGCCGCACCTGGCGATTCGAAGACATTGGTCTTGCCCGCCTGCAGGGCCGTGACCAGAACGGCCACGCCGTAAGGGCTGTGCAATTCTCGCGCTAACCAGGTTGTCAGCCGTAGCGTAAGCTCGGCGGCCGCGCGCTCGGCCGAGCAACCCTTGTCCGGCGGCCAATACATCCGACTTCAGGCGTGACTGTCGCAGCCGACTTTGGCACTGACTTCGCCCGCTTCGAGCTGATCCAAAAAGTCCACCGCACGGCGCAGATGCGGGATGACAATACTACCGCCGACCACCAGGCCCACGCTGAAGGTCTCAAACAGCTCGTCACGATTGGCACCCGCCCTGCGGCATTCGGCGATGTGGTAGCTGATGCAATCGTCGCAGCGCAGCACCATGGATGCCACCAAGCCGAGCAATTCCTTGGTCTTGGCGTCCAGCGCACCCGGCCGATAGGTTTGCGTGTCGAGGGCAAAAAAGCGGCGGACGACTTAATTGTCTTCCGCCAGGATGCGGTCATGCATGCGTTGGCGGAAATCCGCAAAGGCTTGGACTCGATCAGGGGCGGCGGTTGTGCCAGTCACGAAGCGACTTCCATCAACGGTGCCAGTCCGCCGGCGCGATCCAGCGCGACCATGTCATCAAAGCCGCCCACGTGAGTCTCGCCAATAAAGATTTGCGGCACGCTGGTACGCTTGGCGCGGGCGAGCATTTCGGTGCGCTGCGCGGGATTCGTGTCAATCCTAACTTCTCGATAGGCATAGCCCTTCTTGCTCAGGAAATTCTTGGCGGCTACGCAATAGGGACAAACGGCAGTCGAATAGATCAAGACCTCGGGCATGCGGCGCTCCTTCAACAAATGGGTATCGATAGAAGTCAGTAGTTTACGGCGGGTTAACTCGCTTTCACCTGCATGCGGGGAAGATGCTTGGCTATGAACAGCACAAATCCGTTTCGATTCCGTTTAGGCACGCTGGCGCTTGCTTGCACGCTTTGCCTGCCTGCAGCGGCGCAAGACATCAGCAGTCTGCCTGATATCGGCTCATCGGCTTCCGAGCTGATCAGCCCCGCGCAGGAACAGGCGTACGGCCGTCAACTCGTCGGAGAAATGCGCCGCCTGGATTGGTTACTGGAGGATCCTCTGCTGGAAGGCTGGCTGGATGGCATGGGCCATCGGTTGGCCGCGAGCAGTGAACGACCTGACCAGCGCTACACATTTTTTCTGATTCGCTCGCGTGACATCAATGCGTTTGCCACCTTGGGCGGTTACGTCGGCACCAACGCCGGCTTGGTTCTGACGGCGGAAAGTGAAGACGAAGTAGCCGCTGTGCTGGCCCATGAAATCACCCACGTCACCCAGCGCCATGTAGTACGTGCGGTTGAGCGAGCACAAAAGGACACCATCCCGATCGCGTTGGCGATGCTTGGTGCCGTGATTGCCGCGCAGGCGGCGGGTGGCGACAGCGATGCCACCCAAGCGGCCATTGCCAGCGGCATCGCCCTGATGCAGCAGCGGCAGATTAACCACACTCGAGCCAGCGAGCACGAAGCGGATCGTATTGGCATCCAGATTCTTGGCCGCACTGGCTACGACCCATCGGCAATGGCTGGGTTCTTTGGCCGCATGCAACGCGCCATGCGTTCGCAGGGCGAGGGTCCGCCGGAATTTCTGCGCTCACATCCGGTCACGACCACCCGTATCGCCGAAGCCAAAGAGCGCGCTGCCAAAATGCTGAGCGGCGGCTACGCCTGCGTGATGAATCCCGATGGCTCGACCCAGCAGTGCTCGTGGACCCAAGTCGAGACTGAAGCTGGCTTTTCGGTAGCCAATCAGCCGACTGTGCACCCGGCATTTCCGTTCGATCTGCGGGATGCACTGCAAGCTTCGATCAGCCAGCCGGTGCGAATGTTTGATTGGGCACGCGAGCGCATGCGCGTGCTCTCGGC
>JBBQQV010000365.1:0-3735 GCA_038215505.1 Lysobacterales bacterium | reverse complement strand
TGTGGGAGCGGCGGCAGCCGCGAAAGCATCCCCTTTTAGCAGTGTTCTTCGCGGCTTCCGCCGCTCCCACAACTGCCTCTGCCGCGAAGCCTTTGCAGGGCCGCGTGGCATCCGCCGAAGTCCCTCTGCAAGCGGCGGCAGCCGCCGAAGTCCCTGTGGAAGCAGCGGCAGCCGCCGTAGTCCCTGTGGGAGCGGCGGCAGCCGCGAAAGCATCCCCTTTTAGCAGTGTTCTTCGCGGCTTCCGCCGCTCCCACAACTGCCTCTGCCGCGAAGCCTTTGCAGGGCCGCGCTCCCGCGCGGCTGCTTTTGACCCCAATGGATAGACTGCAGCGCAGTGCCGCAGGAGCAGCGCCCTGCTTTACGCCCGACCCGCCAAATGCTGCGCTTGCCGCTTCGGTGTCGCGCCGTCTTCGCGCTTGCTGCGCGGCAAGGGCAAGGGCGCGTCGGCTGCTTCAAAACGCAGGCGTGAACGACCGCCGCCGGCGTGGTAATCGGCGGCCAGATCGACTGCCGCGGCGACTGCATCCACATCGGCCTGGAAGCACAGATAGTCATGCAGCAAATGCACCAGACGCTCACGGGCCAGCGCGTGGGTTTGTCCCGTCTGTGCATACAACCAATCTGAAAACGCCAGAAATCGAGCAAATGGCGAGTTGCCGAGCAGGCGCGGCAGGCTGCGCGTGTAGCGACCCGAATTGGCCAGGATGTCCCAGTAACGTGAGAAGCGCGACAGCCGCTGCATGGTCGCGAAATCGATCATGTCGGTGGCGAGGATGTTGTAGGGCGGATCGGGATTGAAGCGCAGCGCGTGAGCAGCGGTGTGGCGGGCGATCGGCGCGCCGCGCAGGCGCTTTAAAATGCCAAACTGGATTTCGTGCGGTGCCAGCGCGACCAGTTGATCGAAGCCAGCGGCAAACTGGTCGACGCTCTCCCCAGGCAGGCCGGCGATCAAATCGACATGTAAATGCGCTTGCGAGTGCTCGCGCAACCACAACAGATTGTCGCGCGCCACATCGTTCTTTTGCCGTCGCGACACCCGCGCCTGCACTTCGGGATCGAAGGTCTGGATGCCGATCTCGAACTGCAAGGTGCCCGCCGGAAAGCGCACGATCGCGGCCTTCAAGCGTTCGGGCAAATGATCGGGCACCAGCTCGAAATGGATGAACGGCGGATCCTCGGGATTGGCGTCCAACTTGGCCAGAAAAAAATCAAGAATCGCGAGGGACGCATCGATCTTCAAGTTGAAGGTGCGATCCACAAACTTGAACTGCCGCGCACCCCGTGCGTACAGGCCTTCAAGTTCGGCCATGAACGAATCCAGCGGAAACGGCCAAGCGGTTTTGTCCAGCGCCGACAGGCAAAACTCGCACTTGAAAGGACATCCGCGCGAGGCTTCGACATACAGATGCCGCTGGCGCACGTCCTCCTCGGTGTATTCGGCGTAAGGCATGAGCAATGCCGGCAGCGGGGCCTGCACGCCTTTGATGATCTTGCCGGTTGGTGCCTCGCCGCGCAGGATCGCTGCCGCCAAGCTGGCAAAACTCACATCGCCCCAACCAGTGATGACGTAATCGGCAAGCGCGCAGATGCGTTGCTCTTCGACTTCAAAACTGACCTCGGGCCCACCCAGCACGATGATCAGATCCGGCCGCAGCGTTTTCAACTGCGCCACCAACCGCGTCGACTCCTCGACGTTCCAGATGTAGACGCCGATGCCAACAATACGCGGCTGCTGGGCGAGCAGTTTCTCGACAATTTCCTCGGTCTTCTGCCCGATCACAAACTCGGCGATGCGCGAGTGCTGATGCAAATCGCCAAGATTCGCCCGCAGATAGCGCAGCCCGAGCGAGGCGTGCGCATAGCGGGCATTCAAGGTGGTTAATACGATATCGGTCATACACGCATTGTCGCTTGCGGCAGCCTCGGATGTTGGGGCGATGTATCTGGGAGCAGCGGTTTTGCGACCAGCGCTTGTGGGAGCGGCGCTTGTGGGAGCGGCGCTTGTGGGAGCGGCGGAAGCCGCGATTTACTTGCCGGCGCCTTCAAGAGCTTCGCGGCTTCCGCCGCTCCTACAACCGCTGCTTTCCCCTCTGCCGCGGGCGCGACACATTCAATTCCGCCCGCAGTTGGTCCGCCAGCAGCGCGAATTGCGCCTGCTGACTATGATGAGCTTGGCTCGAGCAAGGTCCTAGCCACTCATCTGCCTCGCCAACAGCTCCTCCGCCCCCAACTCAAGCAATCGCTCCGCCACTCGCAGCCCCAGCGTATCGGGCTCACGCTCCGGCCCGCGCGCTTCCGCTCGAACCAGGCGGCCATTGCTCGCATCACCCACCAATCCACTCAAGTGCAACTGCTCGCCATGCTGTTCGCAGTAAGCCGCTATCGGCACCTGGCAGCTGCCGTGCAAGCGCCGATTCATCGCGCGCTCGGCTTCGACGCGACGGCGAGTTGCTGAGTCATCGAGTGCAGCCAGCAGGGTATGCACGGCCGGCGCGTTGTCCAAACACTCGATGGCGATGGCACCTTGCGCGACTGCGGGCAGCCAGTCGGGCGTTTGCAGGATGGTGGCGATTCTTGCGGCCATGCCGAGTCGCTCAAGGCCAGCGCAGGCGAGCACGATGGCGTCGTAGTTGCCGGCGTCGAGTTTGGCGAGGCGCGTGTTGACGTTGCCACGCAGGTCGACGAGTTCAAGGTCAGGACGGATGGCGCGCAGCAAGGCCTGTCGGCGCAAGGATGAAGTGCCGACGCGGGCGCCGGTGGGCAGCTCCGCGAGCGTGCGGTAATGATTGCTGACGAGGGCATCAAACGGATTGCCGCGCTCCAGGATGGCGGCCAGCTCAAACGGTCCATCCAGATTCATCGGCACATCCTTGAGCGAGTGCACGGCGCAGTCGGCGCGACCTTCCTGCATCGCGACCTCGAGCTCTTTCAGAAACAGACCCTTGCCGCCGACGGTGGCCAGCGAGCGATCCAACACCTGGTCGCCGCGGGTGGTCATCGGCACCAGGCTGACTTCAAGGTCGGGATGTTGGATCCGCAATTGGGCGGCAACGTGCTCGCTTTGCCACAGCGCGAGAGCGCTTTCCCGCGTCGCGATGCGCAGGCAGTTGGGTATCGACATGGGGCCTTTTTAACGTCAAAGTCACTCAGGTTTGGCCTCCCGCTTTGCTCCCTCCCCGATGTTCGGGGAGGGCTGGGGAGGGGTTAGGAAGCACGGCTTTTCTGACTTTCATGCAGCGGGGGTGCTGTCTCCCCGCTGCATGAAAGTCAGAGTTCGCGCCCGCGCTGGCGCAGCGTGGGTAGGCAGCGCCGGCTGACTTCCAGAAGATCGGTCACGTGGCGCAGTTTGGCGCGGGTTTGGCCATCCAAGCCGCGCCGCAGCTCGATCAGTTCTTCCCGCGCAACCAAGCAGTTGCGATGGATGCGCAGGAACTGCTCGCCAAACTCGATTTCCAGCGTCTTCAGCGGTTCTTCAATCAAGTCCTCGCCGTTGGCGTGATGCACCACCACGTATTTTTCTTCCGCCTGCAGATAGCGCACATCGCTGATCGGGATCAGCCGCAAGTGGCCGCGCAGACGCGCGCACAAGTGGCTGCGCTGGCGGTTGCGAGGCAAGCGCGCTTGCAGGGCGCGCAGGTCTTCACCGGTGAACCGGCGTGCCCGCAGCAGCGCCTCATTGAGGCGGCTGGCGCGAATGGGCTTGAGCAGATAATCCACTGCGCCCGCCTCGAACGC
>JBBQQV010000364.1:0-3765 GCA_038215505.1 Lysobacterales bacterium | reverse complement strand
TCGGCGATGGCGACGACATCGGCCATCAGTTGCAGACCATCCTCACCCTTGCCCTTGGCAATACCTATGGCCTTGGAGCGCGTGTTGCGGAGGTTCTGCAGCTCCTGCGTGCGCGCCTGGATCTGCTTGCGCTGGGCTTCGAGTTCGTTGAGCGCATCGACGTCCAGATCAAAGTTGCGACTCGCCTTCAACAGCTCAGCGGTATCGACCAGTTGGGCACGCAACAGGGTGGGATCGAGCATTGGAAGCTCCAAAAACAACGCGGCCCGGAATTATCCGGGCCGCGGCTGACAGTCGCAATGAAAGTCGGACGATGCGGCAACTAGACCATCGGCCCATCGCCAAAGCGATTCGGTCCCGGCGAGCCGCCGATGAAGCCGAGCATGGCGATAACGATCAAGATGCCGAGCAACGGAATCAGCAGCAGCAACGAAAACCAACCCGACTTGTCCTGGTCGTGCCAGCGCTTGCAGTACACCGCCAGACCGATCCACAACATCGGAAGCTGCACCAGCCAGAACCAGAACGGAATCGTCGGTGGATTGTTGGGATCGAAATTGCCACCGAACGCCGAACCGAGTGCGGCGTAGTTCAGCAAGATGCCAACCACAAAGCTGGCAGCCAACGTCAGCCAAAAAGCCTTCCGACTGATTCGGCCCTTGAACGAAAACAAAAACGCAGTCCAATTCATTGCCTTCTCCCCGAAGGATTACGCCCAATTGGGCGAGGGGGAAGTATAGGGAGTGTGGGGGGAGGGGGGCTTGCGCTTGGCATTCAGGTGTAACTTTTCTTGCTTCACTCGCCGTGTTGATGTTTCGCGGCGAGGTTTCGGCCACCGCTGAGGCGGACGAAACCCTGCGGCAATCCCACGCAAGGCGAGCGAAGCAATGGCCGGATTCCGGCCTCAGCCGGTACGACGAGCAAAAGCCAGACAGCGGCCTACGCCGGAATGAAGACTAGCGAACCGCCCTTAACCGCTCCGCAAACTCCGCCCCCACCCACACCAACACCACCCCAAACACCAACGTCACCGCAAGATAAACAACCGCCACCCCCGTTCGTTGGCTACGCGCAAACAGCAGCATCTCCAACATCAAGGCGGAGTAAGTGGTCAGGCCGCCGAGCAGGCCCACAATCAGAAACGCCCGCCACAGAACAGCCGCACCCTCGCGACCCTGCAACCAGACCGCGACGAATCCAACCGCAAACGCGCCGATCAGATTGGCCGCCAGCGTTCCCCACGGCAGGCCGTTGCTGAACTGCCGTAGCAGGGCTCCGCCCAGCCAGAAGCGGAGGGCTGCGCCGAGCGCGCCACCGGCCATCACCAGACTCAATTGCTGCCACCACGGCGGGCTCATGGCTTGTCGATGGCAAGGGCACGGGCGGCGCGCACGCCGGCGAGTTTTTCGCCGAGTTTTATTTCGAGTCCGCGATTCACGGGTTCGTAGTAGACACGCTCGCCCAGCGCTTCGGGAAACCCGGTTTGGCCCAAGGCGATGCCATCGGCGGCATCGTGGTCATATTGATAGCCATCGCCATAGCCCAGTTGCTTCATCAGTCGGGTTGGTGCATTGCGCAGGTGCAGCGGAACGTCGGCGCTGCCAAAGGTCTTCACATCGGCCTGCGCGGCTTTGAAAGCAACATAGGCAGCGTTCGATTTGGCGGTGCTGGCGAGATAAATCACCAACTGTGCCAAAGCCAACTCACCTTCGGGGCTACCCATGCGGTCAAAGGCCGCCCAGGCATCGTTGGCCATCTGCAGTGCGCGCGGGTCGGCGAGGCCAATGTCCTCGACCGCCATCCGGGTCAAGCGGCGGGCGAGATAGTGCGGGTCGCAGCCGCCATCAAGCATCCGGCAAAACCAATAGAGAGCGGCATCGGGATTACTGCTGCGCACCGATTTGTGCAAGGCCGAAATCTGGTCATAGAACTGCTCACCGCCTTTGTCAAAGCGGCGCGTGCGATCGGCCAAAACCTGCTGCAGGGTGCTCGCGGTCACCATGCCGGCTTCACTTTGCGCAAGCTCGGCGGCAATCTCCAGCAGTGTCAGCGCGCGACGGACATCGCCATCGGCGGCTTGCGCAATCAGCCGCCGCGCGTCCTGCTCAATCTTCACATTGAGATGGCCGATACCGCGTTCGTGATCGGCCAGTGCGGCGTCCAAGGCCGCGACGATGTCGTCGACGGCCACCGCTTCCAGCACGTGCACGCGACAGCGCGACAACAACGCCGAGTTCAACTCGAAACTGGGGTTCTCTGTCGTCGCACCGACAAAGATGATGCTGCCGCGTTCAATGAACGGCAGAAACGCATCTTGCTGGGTCTTGTTGAAGCGATGCACTTCGTCGATGAACAGCACGGTCTGGGTGCCGCCCGTAAATCGCCGCTCTGCATCGGCCAGTAGTTCGCGAATATCGGCCAACCCCGACATCACCGCCGACAACGCTCGGAATTCGGCCCGCGCGTAGTGGGCGAGCAACAAGGCGAGGGTGGTCTTGCCGCAGCCTGGCGGCCCCCACAACACCATCGAGTGGATGTGGCCGGACTCCACCGCTCGCCGCAACGCGGAGTCGCTGGCGAGCAGGCGATGCTGGCCGACCATCTCTTGCAGGCGGCGCGGCCGCATGCGCTCGGCCAGCGGCTTTAGCGCTTGCGGGGCATCGAATAACGGGGCAGTGCGTGAGGATTTGGCCACCCCGCCATTCTACCCGTGGGCGTTGTTGCTGAAGCCGCTGCAGCGGTGCCACCAGTTCAGCACGAATGGATCAGCCCGATAGCCCGATAAGATCAGCCCGATAAGATCAGCCCGATCAGATCAGCCCGCTTGATTCAGCGCGATGCGACCATCAATCACGGTCACGGATGCGCCGCCCACCCACACACCGTCGGCGGCTACGCGCAGTTGCAGTTTACCGTCGCGACCCAACTCGCGGCCTTGGCTGACGCGGTAGCTGGCGGCTGGCAGCGTGCCGTGACCGCCCAACCAAGCAGCGATGCAGGCGTTGGCGCTGCCGGTCACCGGGTCTTCGTTGATGCCATCGGCCGGACAGAAGCAGCGCACCACCAGTTGATAGTCGGGGTGCGTGCTGCGGGCGAATGCCGCCACACCGACGGCGTCGCGGGCGAGCGTGAGTGCGGCGAGTTGGCCAAAATCGGGTTGCAGTTGCCGCAACGTGGCCTCATCAGCGAATTCGGTGAGCCACCATTGGGGACCGTTGTCGAGCACCTGTGGCGCTGGCTGTTGCAAGGGTGCGGCGCCCAAGGCCGCGCTCAAATGCGGGTGATCGGTATCCACCAGTGGCAGCCATTTCGCGTTAGGCGAGCGCACGAAAATCAGCCGTTGATTGTCGTCGTCAACTTCCATTCGCAGCGGCAGCAAACCCGCGGCACACTCCTGCACCCATTCAGTCGTTTCAGAATCGACAAGGCCGGCCTCCACCATTGCATGCGCGGTGCCAACGCTCGGGTGGCCGGCGAAGGGCAACTCTTGTCGGGGCGTGAAGATGCGCAGGCGATAACTGGCGGCGGCCTCGCTGGGTGGCAGCACGAAGGTGGTTTCCGACAGGTTGGTCCAGGTGGCGATGCGTTGCATGCTGCCGGCGTCAAGCCCGCGGGCATCGAGTATCACGGCGACAGGATTGCCGTTGAAGCCGCGGCTGGTGAATACGTCGACCTGCTTGAACGCGACGCTGGCTGAGGCGGGCTGAGACATGGAAAACGTGGCTCCTTAGAGCGAATCATCATGCCGAAGACTAACGTGTGACG
>JBBQQV010000363.1:0-3808 GCA_038215505.1 Lysobacterales bacterium | reverse complement strand
GTCCGGACGGCGCACTCTGGTTGGCGGGAGCAGGCGGTCTGTACCGGCGCGACCCGCCAACCGGACAGATTGCAGCGCTCGCCGGGGGGCCCCGCGAGCGCGTGTTTGGATTCGCGTTTGCCAAGGATGGAACGCTGTGGGCGCAACGCTTGGGTGCCCTGGAGCAGTTTGAGTTGAGTCCCGATGGCTTGCGTCGACGCCTGCAAGTCAGCGCCGCTCAGGGTTTGCCCGCCGTGGAAGCGGGTGGCTTGCTCATCGACGCCGCTGGCGATATCTGGCTCACCAGTGCGCGCGGCTTGCTGCACTATCGACCAGCGACGCAACAGGTTCGCCGCTATGGCGTACGCGATGGGTTGCCCAGCCAAGAGTTTAATAATCGACCGCCCTTGCTGCTGGCCGACGGACTCATCGCAGCGGCCACCGCGACTGGGCTGGTGCTGTTTGATCCCGGCAAACTGGCGACGCCGACGGTTGCGCCACGCCTGCTGTTGCAACGGATCGACATTCGCCGCCACGGGCAGCTGATCAGCCTGCCCGCGGATCGGCCGCTATCCATCAATCACGACGACAGCGAACTGCATTTTTCGCTGCGCCTGTTGTCGTTTGCTGATCCCAGCGCACACCGCTATCGCTTTCAGTTGGAAGGCGTCGATCCCGATTGGATTGAAGGCGGCACCAGCGGTGAGCGAAGTTATCCGCGCCTGTCGCCGGGCAACTACACCTTTCGAGCGACAGCGGCCGGAGTCGATGGCGTTTGGGTTGCGCCGCCACTGTCAATCGCGGTGTCTATTGCGCCGCCATGGTGGCGAACCACGGCCGCTTATGCGGCGTTGCTGCTGCTTGCAGCTGCTGCCGGGTGGTCGCTTTGGCGCTGGCAGCGGCACCGCCTGTTGCGCCGTCATGCCGACGACTTGGCCGAGCAGCAGCGGCGCTGGGCGCTGCAAGCCTCGCAGGCGAAATCGGAATTCCTGGCCACCATGGGCCACGAGATCCGCACGCCGATGACGGGCGTTTTGGGCATGACCGAGTTGCTGCAAAGCACCGCGCTGGATGCCCGTCAGCAACGCTACGCTGATGGCATCCAACAGTCGGGGCGGCTGATGCTCCGACTCTTGAACGACGCGCTCGATCTGGCCCGCATTGAGGCTGGCCGCTTGGAACTATTGCAGCAAGCCTTCGATCTGCACGCCTTGCTCGAAGCAGTCGACCAGACCCTGGAGCCGCTCGCCATCCGGAAAGGCCTTGCCTACCGTAGTGAGCGGGCCGCTGATCTGCCGCGCTGGTTGTTGGGCGATGGCATGCGCGTGCAACAGGTGTTGCTCAATCTGGGCACCAACGCGGTCAAGTTCAGTGAGCGTGGGAGCGTGCAACTGCTGGCGAGCATCCGCTTGGAACGCGGGGTGCGCGTGCAAGTCAGCGATCAAGGGCCAGGGATGAGCGATGCCCAACAAGCCAAGTTGTTCCAGCGCTTCCAACAGGCTGAAGGAGCACAGACGGCAGCGCTGCATGGCGGTAGCGGCTTGGGTTTGGCAATCTGCCGCGAGCTGGTCGCCGCGATGGGCGGATCGATTTCTGTGCACAGCCAGTTGGGCGCGGGCGCGACGTTTACCGTCGACTTGCCGTTGCCGCTGGCTGCCGAATCGCCTGAGCCAAGTCCTGTCGGCAACACGTCGGCACCGACTACGCACACTCACGTCATTCTGTTGGTCGAGGACGATCCTACGGTGGCTGAAGTCATCGGCGAATTGCTGATAACGCTGGGTCACCGGGTCATTCATGCGCCACATGCGCTGGCCGCGCTTTCCGAACTTGCGGCGACGCGCTTTTCCCTCGCGCTCATCGATTTGGATTTGCCGGGTCTCGACGGCTTGAGTTTGGCGCCTTTGCTGCGTGCGCAGGCGCCGCAGATGGCCCAAATAGCGATCTCAGCGCGGGCGGATGCGGCGGTAGAGAGCGAGTGCGCACAGGCAGGAATGACCACGTTCTTGCGCAAGCCGGTCAGCGCAGCACAGTTGCGGGCCGCCATCGAACGGGCCCACCCATGCCCTCCTGCACAGGCCGGCGAGCGCTGAATCGGGTAGCCTTCGCGGTCCATTCAGCCTTCAGTCAAGGACACACCCATGAAGAAGCCGCTCGCCGTAGCGCTTGCCGTAGCACTCGGAACCCTCGCCGGATGTGGCGAACAGGCCGCGCCACCCGCGCCAGAAGTGACCGAAACCAAGGTCGCAGAGCCCGTCAAGGCCGAGCGCGTCAATCCTTTTTTCGCGGTGAGCAGCCTGCAATACGCCTATCCGGCCTTCGATCAGATTCGTGATGAGGACTTTGCGCCGGCGCTGGAGCGCGGCATGGCCGAGCAGTTGACCGAGGTCACCACCATTGCCGACAACGCTGAGCCTGCGACCTTCGAGAACACAGTCGTTGCCATCGAGCGCTCGGGCCGCGTGCTGGATCGCACCAGTTCGGTGTTCTTCAATCTGGTCGGTGCCGACACCAATGACACCCGCCAAGCCATTCAAGCCGACATGGCACCCAAGCTGTCTGCCCACGGCGATGCCATCGCGCTGAACGACAAGCTGTTTGCGCGCATCACGTCCCTGTATGACAAGCGCGCGGAGCTGGGTCTCGACCCCGAGTCGCTGCGCTTGCTAGAGCGCTACCACACCGATTTTGTGCGCGCGGGCGCCAAGCTCGATGCGACACAGAAAGAGCAGCTGAAGGCGATGAACTCCGAGCTTGCGACCCTGCAAACCACGTTCAGCCAGAACGTATTGCGCGAAGTGAATGCATCCGCCGTCGTGTTCGATACCGCCGAAGAGTTGGCCGGCATGAGCGAGGCCGAGATCGCTGCCGCCGGCACGGCTGCCAAAGCGGCGGGCAAGGAAGGCAAGTTCCTGATCGCCCTGCAGAACACCTCTGGTCAGCCACCGCTGACCAATCTGAGCAACCGTGCCAGCCGGCAGCGCATTCTTGAAGCCTCACTCAAGCGCGGCAGCCAAGGCGGCGAGTTCGACAATCGTGAAGTACTGGCCAAGGTCATCAAGATTCGCGCCGAGCGCGCGCAGTTGTTGGGCTATCCGAGTCACGCCGCTTACACGCTGGAAGATGCCACGGCGGCGACGCCCGAAGCAGTCAACGCGATGCTTGGCCGGCTGGCGCCTGCTGCGGTCGCCAATGCACGTCGCGAAGCCGCGGACATGCAAAAGATGGTCGATAACGAGAAGGGCGGCTTCAAGCTGGCGGCGTGGGATTGGGACTTCTATGCCAACAAGGTGCGGCAAGAGCGTTACAGCTTTGACGAAGGTCAGTTGCGTCCTTACTTCGAGCTCAACAACGTGCTTGAGAACGGCGTCTTTTTTGCAGCCAAAGAAGTCTATGGTCTGACCTTCAAGCCGCGCCCCGACCTGCCGGTCTATCACCCGGACGCCCGCGCGTGGGAAGTGTTTGATGCCGACGGCACCTCGCTGGCCTTGTTCGTCGGTGACTTCTACGCCCGCCCATCCAAACGTGGTGGTGCGTGGATGAATGCCTACGTCAGCCAGAGCGACCTTCTCAATGAGAAGCCCGTGGTGGCCAACCACCAGAATATTCCGAAACCGCCGGACGGGCAGCCGACCCTGATGACGTTCGACGAAGTCACCACCATGTTCCACGAGTTCGGGCATGCACTGCACGGCATGTTCTCCGACGTGAACTACCCGCGTTTCTCGGGCACCTCGGTGCCGCGCGACTTCGTCGAGTACCCGTCGCAGGTCAACGAGATGTGGGCGACCTGGCCGACAGTGCTGGCCAATTACGCCAAGCATCACGA
>JBBQQV010000362.1:0-3814 GCA_038215505.1 Lysobacterales bacterium | reverse complement strand
CCATGTGGGAGCGGCGGAAGCCGCGATATGGATTGGGGCTGGGCTTCGCCGCTTCCGCCGCTCCCACATGCGGGATGTAGACACTACGCAAACCGGGAACAGCAGCCGCGCAGGAGCGCGGCCTGCTTCTGCCCCCGACGACGCTATCGAGGTCGCCGCGCTCGCAGCGCTGCCTTTTTCAGGCAGCGCGCAGCTCTCGACTAGGGCTCAAACCCGTTAGCGAAAATATCGACCAGCCGCGGTGGGGCAAGCACGATCACCAGACCATCGTGATCCGAGCTTCCCGTTGCCACCCATGTTCCGGGACCTTGCGGACACAGGGTCAGGTCACGCTGGGTGTAGTTGCAGACCCGGAAGCGCTGGCGTGAGGCGTCGACATTGCCACGGCCGAAGGCCATGCCAGTCACGAAGGGTGCGGCGACATTGTTGAACAGTGCGTGGTCCAACACTTGGTTGGTGGCGACTTCGCGGCCGGCGCTGCCTTGCACGGCACCGAAATTCTCGGTGAAGTTGTAGGAATAGCGCTGAGACAGGTCGAGCACGTCGACGGCATTGACCAAGCCCGGCACCACGATATTGGTGCCACCTGGAAGCTTGCAGTTGGTGACTGCATTGGCCGGCGCGCAGGTGTTTTCGTCGTTCACGTAGGTGCCCGCAACCAGCCCAACCACGTCGGCGTAGGCATCGGTGAACTGATAGGCGTTGTGATCACCCACCACCAGTAGCGGAATGTTGGCGGTGGCCGGCGCTGTTTGCAGACCTTGGATGATCCCAGCGATCGATACGCCTTGCGTGTATCGCTTGGCGCGCACGCGGTTGCCTGCCGCATTGCTCACGTCCACACCGCCGCGCGAGCGGGTGTGGTTATTGATGACTTGGAACGGGAACGGTCGGCCGTTGCCGATAAAGGTGGCGCTCAACAGCAGGGGCGGGCGGTCGTGCAGGATCGCCATGCCGCCACCGGCATCCGGGTCCAGCCACATCTCGGTGGCGTTTAGTTGCGTCACCGTCACCGCATTGACGCGCGCAGTCTTGACTAGATAGCCGACGTCGATACCACCGACATCGTTGCCTTCGACCAAATGCGCCGAGTAGGTTGGGCCGCCATCGGTGCCGATCTGGGTCGCCAACTGCTGCAGAATCGCCAGATTCTCGACCTCCTGCATACCGACCACGTCGGGGCTGCGCAACACTTGGCGGATATACGCGCTGACTTGACCCACTTGATGGGTGACCCGCGCCACATCCGTCTCGGAGGCGGCTGAAGAACTGCACAAGGACACGGTATTGCCGGCCACCGCATCGCAGAAGCGGAACACGTTGAAGGAGCCGATGGTCAGTTCATCGGTGGTGGCTATCGGCACCGGCCGCGGGAACACGTTGCTCGGTGCGTCCACGACCAATGCCGCCGGCCAGAATTCGTAGTCACCAAAGTCGAAACCGATCACGCCTTCGCCGGAGAAACGCGCGGCACCAAACAGTTCCAAGCCGTTGTTGGCCGGAATCAGGAAATCGGCGTCCATCTCGATGACTTCAGGATTGCCGTCCCAGATGCCGGCGGCCATGTTCTCCGCCTGCAGAGTGTTGCCAAAGCGCGCGCCTTTCTCGCGCAGGGCGCGCTCGCCGAACGGCGAGACATACACCTCGGCGTACAAGTCAGTGCTGAAGCGCTGATTGGATACCGCCACCGTCGCGTTCGTCATGCTCACGCGCATGCTTTCAAAGCATTCAAAATTGCTGGCACCGCAGGTCAACGTGGCCGGGTTGCGCGAAGGCACTTCGATGCCAATGGTTGTGCCTAGCGCGATGGCCGCAGGCAAGGCACTGCCCGTCGCGCTTCGCAGGATGCTGTTGTTACCGTCGCGCGCTGGCGCAACCCGAATCTGCGTATAGCCGAAGCGCTCGACGATGTTGCCGACAACATCGACCACGTCACCCGCTGCCAAAGGCTGATCGCCATCGCTCACGACGACGCCGGAGGCGAACACAAACAGGCCATTGGAAGTCAGCGCGCTGGCATCGGCTCGCACATCGGGTGTCTGGATGAAGAATCCGCCACCGCCGACATAGGTGATCACATTGTTCGCCGAACGCACTACCGGGCCAACAGTCTCCACTGCGATATTGCAGGGATTGACCAGCGGCGAGCAGACGCCGCTACCCTGCAAATCAAAAATTTCTGCGATCGGCAAATCGTCATCAGTAATCTCACCGGTCTTTTCAACAGGACTTGCTTGCGAAGGATCGGTACCCGAGAAGCTTGACAAACTCAAGGTAACGCTGGCATCGGCTTCATCCAGCGAATTGCCGACCGTTTGAGCGCTGATGGTCAAAGGCAGCGAAGTAGTGTCATTGACGGTCAGCGACGCCGGGCCGGTATAAGTGAAGCGTCCTGCGGTGCCAGTGGCGGCGATGTTGAACATCACCGGGGCGCCGGGCAGTGGGGCGGGCGCCACATTCACTACAAAGCTGACGTTATTGGCAGCACCCGTGCCACCTTCCAAGGCCGACACATTGCCGGCCGCGAAACTCACCACCGGCAATGCGGCGACATCGTCGTCATTGATCGTGCCGACCTTGGCCAAGGGGCTGACTTGCGCGGCTGCGGTGCCTGTGAATGCGGACAGAGTGACGCTGACGTTGCTGTTGCCATCGACGAGGGTGTTGCCGACGCTTGCAGGGCTGAGAGTGAGTGGCAGCACGGACAAATTGGTGACCGTGACCATGCTCAAGCCGCCGTAAGTAAAGCGGCCAGCGGTGCCAGTCACGGCGACGTTAAAGGTCACTGGGCTGCCAGCCTGCGGTGCGGGGCTGACATTGACCACAAAGTTGAGCGGATTGGCATCGCCGGTGTTGCCTTCGGTGGCGCTGACGGCGCCTGCTGCGAAGGTGACTTCGGGAAGGGGTGGGCCGCTGCAGGGTGCGGCCGGCGTGCTCGTGTTGCGCGGGGAAACCGCAGCCGCAGCAAAATTGGCGGAATTGACGTCGGTGTCAGTGCAGCCAGAAGCGGCCCGAAAAAGGCTGCTCTGGTTATTGCCAAAAGTGGGCGCAGCTGCAGCGCCCTCAAAGCAATTGGCCGTTCCGTAACCGACAAGGTCGACAAGGTTGGCACCCACCGGGCAGGTGCCGGTTGGAAACGCGGTCGCATTGTTAGCCAAGGCCACCTTGCCGTTGCTGCCCGCCATATTGATGTTGCCGCCGCTGTGGTCAATGGTGGGCAGCGCGATTCCAACAGCGCCGCCGGTGGCGAGCTGCACCAAAAAGTATTGTCCCGGCTGCAACGTAATGTTTGGTAATGCCGACGTCGGGGCCCACGAGGTGCCGGCCGAAGACGCATATTGCACGGACCAGCCATTCAAGCTGACTGCCGCGTTGCCACGGTTGAATAGCTCAACAAAATCGTGTGAATAGGTCGCGCTGGCGTTGCCACCTGCGCCATAGACTTGGCTGATGACCACTTGGGCTGACGCGCCGCCAGCGCAAGTCAGGCCTATTGCCAGCCACAGAAGCCGGGTGAATACATTGCTAAGCATAAGGAAATGACTGCTACCGATTCGGGACCGCCGAGTTTAACCCTCAAGCAAGGCAAAACTGTGTCGGCTCTCTGCAGTTTGGTTTGTCGACGTGCTGCGGATGGATAATTCAGGGCAAACCAAAGTCGATGGTCTGGACGTTGTGGACCTGCTCTTGTGGGAGCGGCGGGAGCCGCGAGTGGGGGGGTGTGGAGTGTGCATGGCGGGGTACGCCGCGCCCCCAAGAGGCGCGCCCACCGGCCCAAACGAGCGAAACACGGTGCTGTGCGCGGATACCGCGA
>JBBQQV010000361.1:0-3817 GCA_038215505.1 Lysobacterales bacterium | reverse complement strand
GGTCGACACCATCAACGCCGAGCCGCCGGAAGCGTCCAAGAACAAGGTGCTGTTCGAAAACTTGACACCATTGTTTCCGCGCGAGCGTTTCAGACTTGAGCGCGGCAACGGCAGTACCGAAGACATCACCGGCCGCATCCTTGACCTGATGGCGCCGGTCGGCAAGGGCCAGCGGGGCTTGATCGTCAGCCCGCCCAAAGCCGGCAAGACGATGCTGATGCAGAACGTCGCCCAGGCCATCGTGCATAACCATCCCGACGTGCACCTGATCGTGCTGTTGATCGACGAGCGTCCGGAAGAAGTCACCGAGATGCAGCGTAGCGTGCGCGGTGAAGTGGTCAGTTCGACCTTCGATGAACCCGCCGCGCGCCACGTGCAAGTGGCCGAAATGGTGATCGAACGCGCCAAACGCCTGGTTGAACACAAGCGCGATGTGGTGATCCTGCTCGACTCCATCACCCGTCTGGCACGTGCTTACAACACCGTGGTGCCAAGTTCAGGCAAGGTGTTGACCGGTGGTGTCGACGCCAATGCGCTGCAGCGGCCCAAGCGTTTTTTTGGCGCCGCACGTAAAGCCGAGGAGGGCGGTTCGCTGACCATTCTCGCGACCACCTTGGTCGATACCGGCTCGAAGATGGACGAGGTGATCTACGAGGAGTTCAAGGGCACCGGCAACATGGAAGTGCACCTAGATCGACGGATTGCCGAGAAGCGTGTGTATCCGGCATTCAACATCAACCGCTCGGGCACACGCCGCGAGGAGTTGCTGATCGACGCCGACTTCCTGCAAAAAATCTGGATCCTGCGCAAGCTGCTGCATCCGATGGATGAGCTGTCGGCGATGGAGTTCCTGCTCGACAAGATGAAGAACACCAAGACCAACGAAGAGTTTTTCAGCTTCATGAAGCGCTCGTAAGCGCGCTTCGGCCCGTCAATCCTGCCGTCCAACCTTCCTGACGGGAAGCGCACATGCCTGCTGTTAAGAGCCGCCATGTCGAAGTCTAGCTGTCATGTTTACAAGAGCCTGCGGCGGGCAGATACCTACGTGTATCTTGCGCAGCGCGACGACTTTGAGGTGCTGCCGGCGGCATTGCGTGGCGGCCTGATGCCGCTTCAGTTCGTGCTGGAGTTGGACTTGCTGAACCCGCGGCGGCTTGGGCGCGAAGATTTCGCTGTTGTCTGCGCCAACGTGCAACAGTCCGGCTTCCACTTGCAGCTGCCACCGCCGGCATTTGCCGAGTTCGGAAAGACCCTCGACTGTGGCTGAGTCGGCACCCCCACCACCACCAGCGACGAGCGCGGCCGGACCGCTTGCCGGGCTTGCGCTGGCGCTTCCGTTGGGCTTGTTGCCACTGCTGTTGCCGCCGTCCCCGTGGACGCTGTTGCCGTTGCTGTTCGCACTGCCGCTGCACTTGGCAGGCGCGGCATGGGCGCTGGGTTATCGCGCTGAAGCTGGCTTGCTGGTCCTGCTCCGAGCGCGGGCGTGGATTGTGTTGATCCTGTTGCTGGTCGCTGGGGGATTGCTGGTTGTGTTGCTGGCTTGGCCAGTGATGCAGCTGCTGGCTGCTGCGTCGCTCTCTTCCAGCTTGCTCGCCAGCGTCGCGGTGGCGGCAGGTGGTCTGGCTATCTGGCGTTACTGGCCAGCACTGTTGCTGCCGGTGGTTGAACCCGTCAAGGGACGTCGCCGACCGTCGTTGCAATCCGCGCTGCAGGCAGGGCGGGCTTTGGCGCAGGCAGATCCTTCCGCCGGACGAGGTCTGCTGGCCACCTTGCTGCTGCTGGTCCTGTTGTTGGGCGCGATTGGTTTGGGCGTGTTTGACGAACGCTTGCCAATAGCCGTGCGCATGCTGGCGTTGCCGCTGTGGACCGTGTTGATTGCGCCGTTTTGCAGTGCAGCGCTGATCGCCTTGGTGGAGCCTGCCCGATTGGCCGCGAACAGCGTGGGCAACCGCTCGCTGATGGCTGCCAGCCGTGCGGTTGAACCCGAGTTGCTGTTGCCCGTCGGCTTGGACGCGACCATGCGGCTTTACGCGGTGGCGCGTAATGGGCGGGTCGAACTGGCGCTCGCCGAACTCGAAATGGGTGCGCAGCCGCATGCGCTGCCCGATCCCAGTCAGCGCGACCAACGCACGTTGGTCATGTTGGCGGCGGTGCTCGCCGACTTGCGCTTGTTGCGCGCATTGATCACCCGCGGTGTCGATGTCAACCGTCGCCATGCCGGGCTGACACCGCTGCTTGCGGCGACTCGCGATAGCCTGCATGGTCGCCCGGAAGCGGTGATGACCTTGCTCGCCAACGGCGCCGATGCGCGCGCTACCGATGCCGAAGGCCGCACGCCTTTGCACTTTGCGGCGCTGCTCGCCGATCCTGAAGTCGCCGCACTCCTGCTCGATGGCAACGCCGAGATCGACGCCTGTAATCGTGACGGCTACAGCGCCCTGGGCGTGGCCTGTGAGTCTGGCAATTGGCGCATGGCGCGCTTTCTGCTGGATCGCAAGGCCAAGCCAGAGCCAGCTGGCGGCCAGCCCGCTTTGTTGGCTGCAGTCGGTGGCGACGACGACACTGCCGGCCTGGTACTGCTGGTGAAGCACAAGGCTGCGGTCAACGCACGCGGCCGTCTGGGCCGCACTGCCTTGATGAAGGCATGCTTGGCCGGCAACTTGCACTTGGTGGACGCGCTGCTCGTGGCTGGGGCTGACATCGACGCGCGCGACGAACATGCGGTGACCGCCTTGTTGGAAGCGGCGCGCGCTGGTGCCACGGCGGTGTTGCAGCGCTTGCAATCGGCAAGCCCCGACGTCAGTGCAGCCGATCACGTCGGCAGAAACGCACTCGCGCTCGCCTGCCAATCGGCGCAATCCAGTGCGCAAACCATCGCTACTCTGTTGCGCATGGGCGTGGACCCCTCGCACGCGGCCGACGATGGTCGTCGTGCCATCGATATCGCGGTCGCCAGTGGCCGCTGGCCGCTGGTGGCTTTGCTCGATCCTTCCTACGCATTGCCATCGACGCTGGATCACGGCGCTGTCGAGACTGTCGCCAGCGACTTCACTGAAGTTGTCCCGGTCGATCCGCGCCCATGGCGCGAGCGCCTGCATGCTGCATTGCTCGACAATGCGTCGGCAGATGTTGACGCGTTGCTGCGCACGAAATCTGATCCAGATGTTTGTGGTGAGCTGTTCGACGCCTTCGGCCCCCGGTTACCGGCGAGTCTGCGCGGGCGCTTGGCGGGCCAGTTGGATGTGCATGCTGCAGATGTCAATGCGCAAGATGTCCATGCGCAAGATGTCCATGCCGCAGATGTGCATGCGGCAGATGACAGCAGCAGCCAACGGATGTGGCGCTGCATCGACGCGGCGGATGGCATTGGCATCGACCTCATGTTGGAGCGTGGTGCCACGGTCGGCGGCCGCGCGGGGCTCGCCCGCTATCTCAACGCATGCCTGCTTGCCGACGAGCGCGGCCCAGCGAGCGAATCGCGGGCACGAGCGTTGTTAGCCAGCGGTGCCGATGGCTTCGCCGCGCACGCAGGTGATCCACCGATCACGTTGAGCATTCGCCTCGGCTGGTGGCACCTGCTGCATGACCTGCTTGCCAGCGGAGCCAATCCGCAAGCCTTGGATGCGCGTGGCGAGAGCGCGCTAATGGTCGCGACCGGGCGCCGTTGCGGCGCCGCCTTGCCGCTGTTGCTGCGCTATGGCGCGCAGCCAGACGCGAGTACCGCCGACGGCCGCACCGCACGCGGCACCGCCTTGGCGCAGGGCAATCCGGAATCCATTGACTGGTGGGATTGGGCGGGCTGGCGCTTGCCCGGCCG
>JBBQQV010000360.1:0-3819 GCA_038215505.1 Lysobacterales bacterium | reverse complement strand
GGCGCAGGCAATCACGCATGCCGTTGAGAGTCGCCTGCAGGATATTGATGCGATCAATCTCGACGGGCTCGATGCGCTCGATATGCCACCCCAGCGCGGACTCGATGATGCGATCAAACAATGCTTCCCGACGCGCCTCGCTGAGGCGCTTGGAATCATCGATACCTGCCACAGGCCGCGCGGGATCGAGCACCACCGCAGCCACCATCAGTGGGCCAGCCAGAGGCCCGCGACCCGCCTCGTCCACGCCCGCAATGTCGGCGTCTGGGGTGAGCGGACGATACGCCGCGGTCATTGATCGATCAGCTCGGCAACCGCTTCGGCCGCCCGCGAAGAGGCATCGCGACGCAAAGACTGGTGGATAGCCAGAAAGCGGGGCTGCAACGCGGCGACGGCGGCCGGATTATCCAGCCAATGCCGCACCTCGGACGCCAAGCGCTGCGCTGTGCAATCGTCTTGCAATACTTCTGGCACCAGCATCTCGCCGGCCAGCGCGTTGGGTAGGCTGAGCAGCTTGGTTTTGAGCAATCCAAACGTGCGCACCAGCCAATGGGTAAGCGCCGACACCTTGTATGCCACCACCAGCGGACGCTTGGCGAACAGGCCTTCCAGCGCAGCCGTGCCGGATGCCAACAGGACGACGTCGGCGGCGATCATGCATTCGCGCGCTTGGCCATCGATGAGCTGGCAGTGCGTGCTGCCTCCGAGTTGGATAAAGGCGTCACGGCAAGCCGCGGTTGCCATCGGCGCAATGAAGTGAAGTCCAGATGGGTCTTGCTTCAGCAGTGCAATGGCCTCGACAAATGCAGGTCCGATACGTCGGATCTCGCCCAGACGCGAGCCCGGCAGCACGGCCACCACGCGTGCTTCTTTGGCGATATCGAGCAACGCTCTCGCAGTTGTCTGGTCGGGCTGCAAGGGGAACTGATCGGCTAGCGGATGGCCAACAAAGCGTGCATCAACACCGTGTTTGGCGTAGATCGCAGGCTCCATCGGAAACAGGCATAACACCCGATCAGCGCTGGCGCCGATGCGTGCCGCGCGGCCTTGTCGCCAGGCCCACACCGACGGACTGACGTAGTGCACGGTCTTGATGCCGGCCCGTTTCAAGTAGCGCTCAAGGCCGAGGTTGAAGTCTGGCGCATCGATGCCGATCAACACGTCCGGTCGCCATGCCAGAAGGCGCGTTCGCAGTGCGGCGCGCAGGCGCAACAGCCGCGGCAAGTGGCGCAGGACTTCAGCGAGCCCCATCACTGCCAGTTCGGCGCAGTCGTACCAGGCCTCCACGCCCGCTTCCCGCATGGCTGGCCCGCACACGCCAGCCATTTCGGCGTCAGGGTAGCGATCACGCAAACGGCGAGCGAGGTCGGCGGCCAGCAAATCGCCAGAAGTCTCACCCGCGACCAGCGCGATGCGAATGGGCGGGCGCGACGAGTCGCTCATGCGCGGGCCAGCATCATGCCGTGGTGCTTCGAGAATTGGCGCTGGCTCAGCGAATCAAGGATCGCTGACTGCGGTCGATGAAGTCGATCATTTGCTGGATGTCGGGTGTCTCGGTGGCTGCTTGAGCGAGTTGCGCGCGTGCTTCGGCCAGCGACAGTCCCGACTTGTACAGTGTCCTGTAAGCGCGCTTGATCGCCATGATGCGTTTGCTGTCATAGCCGCGCCGTTTCAGCCCTTCGGAATTGATCCCATGCGGCTCGGCGTAGGTGCCCGCGACGGTGACAAAGGGCGGTACATCACGATTGATGACGCTGCCCATCGCGGTGAAGGCATGCGTGCCAATCTGGCAAAACTGGTGGATCAGCGAGAAGCCACCGAGGATGGCGTAATCCTCGACGCGACAGTGACCCGCCAGCGACGCCGCGTTGGCAAAAATCGTGTGGTTGCCGACGATGCAATCGTGGGCGATGTGCACGTACGCCATGATCCAGTTGTCATCGCCCACCTGGGTAATGCTGTTGTCTTCCACGGTGCCGCGATTGATGCTCACGAACTCGCGAATCGTGTTGCCATCGCCGATCACCAGGCGGGTGGGTTGGTCGGCGTACTTTTTGTCTTGCGGCTCACCGCCAAGTGCGGCAAATGCGTGCACCCGATTATTGCGTCCCAGCGTGGTGGGGCCTTCGATGACGACATGTGGGCCTATGGCGCAACCATCGCCAATCTCGACCTCAGCGCCAATCACAGCGAACGGTCCGACGCTCACACCCACGCCGATCCGTGCCGACGGATCAACTGCGGCGCTGGGGTGGATTCCCGCGCCGGCGCCGATCACGCGCCGCTCCGATCAGTTGACCCGCTGCGCTCGCTAGACTCGCTACGCGGGGTCGACCCGCTGCGTTCGCTTGACCCGCTACGCGGGGTCGACCCGCTGCGTTCGCTTGACTCGCTACGCGGGGTCGACCCGCTGCGCTTTGCACACAAAATTTCTGCGCTGGCGACTTCAACGCCTTCGACTTTGGCGGCACATGCGTATTGGCCCATGTTGCGGCGCGTGCGGATCAAACTCACTTCCAGGCTGAGCTGATCGCCCGGCACCACAGTGCGCGAAAAGCGCGCGTTGTCGACCTTGACCAGATAGAACATCGGGCGTTCGCCGTCGGTCTTTTCGCCCTCGGACAGCTGGGTCAGCAGACCCGCAGCCTGCGCCATCGCCTCGATCACCAGCACGCCCGGCATGACTGGATGACCCGGAAAGTGGCCTTGAAAAAAAGGCTCGTTGAAGGTCACGTTCTTGATCGCGCGAATGCGCGTGTGCGGCACCAGTTCGACCACCCGATCAACCAATAAAAACGGAAAGCGGTGCGGCAGCATGGCCTGGATGCGGATCACGTCGACCGGTAGCCGGAGGGGTTGCTCAGGATTTGCGTGCTCGGTGCTCATGGGGTGTCGTTTTCCTGATGATGTTGACTGGTTCGGCGGGCGCTGGCATCGAGCCGTCTAAGCCGCGCCACGGTGCGCCGCCAGAGGCGGCTTTCCTGCACCGGAATGCCCGAAGCGTACTCCGCCGGGCCGCGCAAAGAATGACTCACCAAGCTCATCGCCTGCACGGTCACGCGGTCGTCGATACTGAGGTGGCCGGCTATTCCGACGCCACCAGCAATCAAGCAGTGGCTGCCAATACGCGCTGAGCCCGCCACCGCGCAGCAGCCGGCCATCGCGGTATGCGCGCCGATGCGCACGTTGTGACCGATCTGAATCTGGTTGTCCAGACGTACGTCTGCTTCCAACACGGTGTCATCCAGCGCGCCCCGATCAATGGTCGTATTGGCACCGATCTCGCAATCGTCGCCGACGACCACGCCACCGAGCTGTGGCACTTTCAGCCAGTTTCCCTGATCGAAGGCCAAGCCAAATCCATCGGCGCCGAGCACTGCACCCGGATGAATAAGCACGCGTTTGCCGAGGATGACCCGGGTCACCAGGGTCACTCGTGCTACCAGCCGACAATCGGCACCAATGCAGCAGTCTTCGCCGATGACGCAACTAGGCCCGAGTTCGACGCCGGCACCGATCCTGCTGCGTGCGCCGATGACGCACAGTGGGCCGATGCTGGCGCTGGCCTCGATTTCGGCTTGCGGATCGATCACTGCAGTCGGATGCACGCCCGGGTTCAGCACGCGACGAGTTTCAAACAGCGCCGCAATGCGCGAGTACATCGCGTAGGGATTCTTGGCGATCAACGCAGCGGTTGGGCAATGTTCAAGATCAGACGCCGCCAGCACCACAACAGCCAGTTGGGTGTTGGCGAGTGCACTGCGGTAGTGCGGATTGGCCAGAAATCCGAGCTGGCTCGGGCCACCTGACGCGAGCGTC
>JBBQQV010000359.1:0-3837 GCA_038215505.1 Lysobacterales bacterium | reverse complement strand
CAACGTCCGACTTTTTTTTGGGCGTTGTCAGATGCCGGTTTAGCGTTTTATCGGCGGGCCGTCATTAAAATGCGAACCCACGCCTAACCGCGGCCGGATTGCTCGCATCGGCGGCGTGGCCGTACACAGTTTCGGTGGGCAAGCCGATGCACTCACCGCGGCGCAAGGCAGCGACAGCTTCCGCAATCTGATCCCGGCTGATGGATTGTTCACTCATCGCCGCAGTTTAACGGGGTGTGCTGTCAGCCCGAGCATTGCTGGCAGCGGCCGCGGCCGCGACAATGCGCATTCGTTTTGACAGATGAACCTCACAGGACCGGCCCGCACATGACCATTCTTCGAATGTCCGACGTGAACCTCGCCGGCAAACGCGTGCTCATCCGTCAGGACCTCAACGTTCCCATCGTCGACGGCCAGGTGACTTCGGATCAACGCATTCTGGCCTCCCTGCCGACGCTGCAATTGGCACTTGCCAGTGGCGCGGCGGTGATGGTGACCTCGCATCTGGGGCGTCCGACGGAAGGCGTTTTTTCTGAAGCGGATTCGCTTGCGCCGGTAGCAGCGCGCCTGTCCGAACTGCTGGAGCGCGAGGTGCCACTGTTGCGCGACTGGGTCGATGGCGTGAGTGTGCAGCCTGGCGAGATCGTGCTGCTCGAGAACTGCCGGATGAATCGCGGTGAAGGCAAAGACGATGCCGAACTCGCTGCGAAATACGCCGCGCTGTGCGACATCTTCGTGATGGACGCGTTCGGCACCGCGCATCGAGCCCAAGCCAGCACCCACGGCGTCATTCGGGTGGCCAAAATCGCCTGTGGCGGGCCACTGCTGATGGCCGAGCTGGACGCCTTGGCCAAGGCGCTCAAGGAACCGGCGCGGCCGCTGCTTGCCATCGTCGCGGGCTCCAAGGTTTCCAGCAAGCTCGAACTGCTCGCCAACATGGTGTCACGCGTCGATCAGCTGATCGTCGGCGGCGGTATTGCCAACACCTTCCTGGCAGCGCTGGGTTATCCCGTCGGCATATCGTTGTACGAGCCGGATTTGCTCGATACAGCACGTCGCATTCTTGCCGATGCCAAGGCGCGCGGCGCCGAGATTCCGCTGCCCACCGATGTCGTTGTCGCACCCCGCTTTGCAGCTGACGCGCCCGCCACCATCAAGCCCGTCGAAGCAGTCACTGCGAACGACATGATTCTCGATATTGGGCCCGCGACCGCGGCGAGTTATGCCGAACTGATCGCGTCCGCCGGCAGCGTGCTCTGGAACGGCCCCGTCGGCGTGTTCGAGTTTGACGCCTTCGCCAATGGCACGGCGGCGGTGGCGCACGCCATTGCGAGCGCTGCCGCATTCTCGATTGCCGGCGGCGGCGACACCTTGGCTGCCGTCGACAAGTACGGCGTTGCAGACGGGATTTCCTACATCTCGACCGGTGGTGGCGCTTTTCTTGAGTTCTGCGAGGGCAAGGTGTTGCCCGCCGTGGCGGCGCTGGAGGCTCGCGCGGGCTAGCCCTGCATCACTCGGTGGAAGGCTCTGACCACTCGCGTGCGAGCAGGCCAAACACCATCGAGTGCTGGATTTCGCCGGCGCTACAGAATCGTTCGCGCAGGAGACCTTCTGCCTGAAAGCCGAGTGCGCGCAAGAGCTTTTCTGAGCGCGCATTGCGCGGCTCGATGTCGGCCTCGATGCGATGCAGTTGCAGGTCGTCGAATGCCCAGCCCAAGGCCAACGAAACCGCCTCGCGGGCCAAGCCGCTGCCTTGTCGGGCAGGTGACAGCGCATAGCCAACGCCGGCTCGCAAATGCTGCGGCTGCAGGTCGTAAAGCGTGCAGGTGCCAATCATCGAGTCGTCAATGCGATCAGCGATGATCCAATTGAGCAATTCGCGCTTGACGAAGCCGTCGATGATGCTTTGGATGTAGACGATGGCTTCGTTGCGTTCGAGCATGGGTTCGCGACTCCAATAGCGCATGACATCCGGGTCGGAGAACAACCCGAACAGCGGGTCGATATCTTCGGCTTGCGGGGCGCGCAAACGCACGCGTTCGCCCTCCAGCCAAGGCAACCCATCCAAAGCGGCCAGGTGTTCATGAATACGTTTGCTGCGTTCGGCGAGTCGCATTGTTGGCGTCCGAAAGGTGGGCAGTGGTGTGCTAGCGTGATGCACAGACTAAAGCCTTGAAGACGCGACCATGAACACGCCGATGCGCCGCACCAAAATTGTCGCCACGCTGGGCCCCGCATCGGATCCGCCGGGAGTGATCGACGCGCTCATAAGCGCGGGCGTCAATGTCGTGCGCCTCAATTTTTCCCACGGCACCGTCGATCAGCATGCGCAACGTGTCGCCAGCGTGCGCAACGCAGCGGCGCGCATTGGCCGTGAAGTGGGCGTGCTGGCTGATCTGCAAGGTCCGAAGATACGCATCGAGAAGTTCGCCAACGACAAAGTCCTGCTGACCGCCGGGCAGACCTTCGTTCTCGACTGTCGTGATGGCGCACCGGAGGGCGATAACACGCGCGTCGGTTGCAGCTATCTCGGCTTGCCCAATGACGTTAATACCGGCGATACGTTGTTGCTGGACGACGGTTTGATTGCGCTGCGGGTGGATGCGGTTGTCGGGGTTGAAATCCACACCACGGTGCTCACCGATGGCGCCTTGTCGAATCGCAAGGGCTTGAACCGACTCGGTGGCGGTTTGTCGTTGGGTGCGCTGACCGACAAGGATCGGCAAGATATCCGTCATGCGGCGGCGCTTGGCGTCGACTTCATGGCGGTCAGTTTTTGTCGCAGTGCCGCAGACATGCACGAGGCGCGCCGCCTGGCGCGCGAGGCTGGCAGCGACGCCTATATGGTTGCCAAGATTGAACGTGCCGAAGCGATCGAGAATCTCGGCGAGATCATCGACGCGTCCGATGTGGTGATGGTGGCGCGAGGCGATCTGGGGGTTGAAATTGGTGACGCCGAGTTGCCAGGTCTGCAGAAAAAGATCATTCGAGAATCGCTTGATCGCAATCGCGTGGTGATTACGGCGACACAGATGTTGCAGTCGATGGTCGACAACCCCATTCCAACGCGCGCCGAAGTGCTGGATGTCGCCAACGCGGTGATCGATGGCACTGACGCGGTGATGCTATCGGCAGAGTCGGCTTCTGGCCTGTATCCGGTGAAGGCCGTCGAAGCGATGACCCGGATATGTCTTGGCGCTGAGCGCCAATTCGATCACGACACCGATTTCGAAACTGCCAAACGTGGACTCAGCAAGACTGACGAAGCCATCGCGATGGCCGCGATGTTTCTGACCGAGCACATCCAGGTGCGTGCGATCGTGGCAATGACCGAGTCCGGCGGCACTGCCTGCTTTCTCACCCGCTTTCGTTCGCCAGCTGCGATTTATGGACTGTCCCGCCACGCGCCTGCGCGCCGCCGGATGGCGTTGATGCGGGACGTGGTGCCTGTCGACTTTGACTCGCGAGGATTGGCCCCGCGCAAAGCGGCCCGCGAGGCGGTGCGGCACCTGTTTCAACTCGGTCTGTTGGCCGAAGAAGACCGCGTCATCATCACCAGCGGTGACCACATGGAGCAGCATGGATCGACCAACACCTTGCGCTTGCTGAAGGTCGCCAAGGGCGGCGTGGCGGAAGGCTTGGGCGAGTTTTGAAGGCCCTTTGCTGTCGTTCCTAAACGCTGTGGGCAAAACCGGCTTGATCGAGGCGCGCGTTCCGGGCTACACTTTCGCTCTTTCCTGTCCAAAAGACGCCAAACTCTGGCGTTGTGGGCGCTCCGATCAGGATGCAGCGTAATGAAGGCCAGTATTCACCCCAAGTATTCCCCGGTTGTCTTCC
>JBBQQV010000358.1:0-3845 GCA_038215505.1 Lysobacterales bacterium | reverse complement strand
CCTGATCACCACGGCCAGCGTGGACCTCGGCGAGGGCCAATCCAATGCCACGGTTGGCACCGGCGATGAGCACGTTCTGCATGTTTCCCAGCTTCCTTGAGAGGTTGAGTGCAAAGCCTATCCCGACGCCGCCGCTTTGCGGGTAATCTTCGACTGTCACTTCTTCACTCTTTTTCGTATGCCGCGCGATTTGCTTGCGAGTCTGCTGCAACACCCGCTTCGCGACGCCCTGATGGTGTTCGCTGCGGATGGGACACTGCTGCTGCAAAACAGCAGTGCCGAGGCTCTGCGGGAGGCGGTGTTGTGGGAAGGGTTGCAGCCCCACTTGCAAACTGCGATGCAGATGCTGGCGGCCACGCCCGAACAGGTTTCGTGGACGACTGAGGAGGCGTTGCCGGGGCAACACCTGATCCTGATTGCCGCCCGCGCGGCGGCCGGCGAGCTGCTGGGATTTTCTCTCTCTTGCTCGGCCAATGACGATGCTGGACTGAATCCGGATGAGCGCGAAGTGCTGCTGGATCGCGCGCAGCACATGGGCAGCATGGGTGTGTGGATTTGGCGGGTAGACCGTGATCGCTTCTGGATGTCCAGCGGCGCACAGAAAATCTTCGGTCTGAATGGTGCCGAAAGCGACCTTCGCAACGGCGACCTGGGCCGCTTCGTGGTGGATCGAGTTGCCCGCCGTCGCCTCCGCGAGGGCGTCCGCACGGCGATTGAATGCGGCGAGCCTTATGAGGAAGAGTTCGATATCCAACGTCCCAACGGGGTTCGCCGGCGGGTGGTCGCGCGCGGCGAGGCGCTGCGCGATCCGGCCGGCAAGGTGGATCGGATTTTTGGTTTGTTGCAGGACGTCACCGAACAGCGTCGCGCCGAGGAAGTGGCTGGCCGTCGCAATGCCCTGCTCGACCGCATTGCCAAGATCGGCCGCATCGGCGGCTGGGAATACAACCTGGTCAGTGGTGAGTTGGATTGGACCGACGAAAACTATCGCATCCACGGTATCCCGATCGGCACGCCGGTGTCGGTCAACTCCACCAAGCATATGTACGAGGGCCGCTCGCGGGAGATTTTCGAGGCCGCCGTGACGCGCGTGGTAACCGGTGAGCGCGACGAAGAAACCATCGAAGTGCAGTTCATCACCCCTGATGAAGAGCGCGTGTGGTTGCACATTCACGGCCAGCTTGAGCGTCGCGACGGCAAGCCGTTTCGAATCACCGGCCACACCCGCGACATCACCGCTGAACGCGAAGCCAGCGAGCGTATCGAGCAGTTGGCGCATTACGACACCCTGACCGGACTGCCCAATCGCTTTCAGTTTCGCGAAATGGCGACGCGCGCGATTACCCAGACCTTGGCCAGTAACGGCGGACTTGCCCTGCTGTTTCTGGATTTGGACCGCTTCAAGCTGGTCAACGACACGCTGGGTCACGAAGCTGGCGATCAAGTGCTATTGGATGTGGCCGGGCGGGTCCGCGCGGTGGTGCGTACTGGCGATATCGTGGCGCGGCAAAGCGGCGACGAGTTTCTGGTCTTGCTGCGTGATATCGGTCGGCCCGAAGATGCGGGTCGCGTGGCCGCAAAAATCATCGAAGCGGTGGGGCAACCGGTCAAGCTGTCCGGCAGCGAGGCACAAGTCGGTTGCAGCATCGGCATCGCCGTATTGAGCGCTGACACTTCTACCTTCGAGTCCTTGCTGCGCGCGGCCGACACCGCGATGTACGCCGCCAAGGAGGCCGGTCGCAACAACTACCAGTTCTACAACGATGCCTACTTCAATCGCATGCAACGCCGGGTGGTGCTGGAGCGCGAGCTGAAGCAGGCGCTCGGCAAGCACGAACTGCGCCTGGTCTACCAGCCAACCATTGATCTGCGCGATGGCCATGTGCGCGGCATCGAGGCACTCCTGCGCTGGCCGCGCCCGGATGGCGAAAGCAGCTCGCCTTCGGAGTTCATCCCGATTGCCGAGGACAGCGGCGAGATCATTCCCATCGGTCGCTGGGTGCTCAGGCAAGCCTGCAAACAGGCCAGCGAGTGGGCGGCGGCGGGCATCAAGTTTGATCGCATGGCGGTCAATGTTTCGGCGATCCAACTGCGCGATCCCGAGTTTGCCGCCAGTGTGCTGGATGCCTGCGAAGCCGCCGGATGGCCGCCTGCGCGCTTGGAATTGGAGCTGACCGAGTCGGCACTGATGCGCGACAGCGAATCACTACGGCGTGCCTTTGCGCTGTTTGAAGCACACGGTATTGGTTTGTCGGTGGATGACTTCGGCACCGGTTTCTCCAACCTGCACTACTTGCATCGGTTTCCGGTCAAGCATCTGAAAATCGACCGCAGCTTTGTCCTCGAACTACTCAACGACCGACCCTTGGAGCGACTATCGCAAGCCATCGTCGGGCTAGGCCATGCCTTGGGGTTGCGAGTGATTGCCGAAGGCGTCGAGACCGATGAAGTCGCCCAGCGCCTGCGCTCGCTGGATTGCGACGAAGCGCAGGGCTTTCTGTTTGCGCGACCGATGACGGGAGACGCCTTGGCGGAGTGGATGCGCGCGCGGGCCTAGCGGAGTGTCGCCCGCGCAATTTCCACCCACGCCCTGGAGGGTGCCGCTCCTGCGGCGCCGCCCTTGAAGCCTCCCAGCACATCTCAATGGCAGTCGCGCGGGAGCACAACCCTCCAAAAGCCGCCGTGCGTCTTGCTGATCAGCCGCCGCGCGGCTTGAACATTGCGGCGTCGATGATCGACCACAAATGCACGATCCAGCCGAGCATGATCAGCCACAGCAAGCTCGCCAACACGAAGTGCAACAACGCCATCAGCATCCTGCCCTGCACCAGCTGGCCAAGTCCGGGAATAAAAAAACTGCACAGCGCGGCGATCACGTTGCCGCTGCTGCCTTGACCTGCGCTCATCGCGGTTGCTCCTGTTGGGGTCGCTCGAAGTGCGAGCTAGTTTGGCTGACGGAAGCTGGGAGCGGGTGTGACGAGGTGACCGGACGCAGCGGCCACGCCGCTTGCCAGCAACTCGACTGCTAGACTCCGCGGCTTCGCTCAAGCCTGTGGTTGAGAACTCGGTGGATCAGAACGGCGTGGATCATAGCGGGCTGAAATCGCCAGTGGCTGTGCCAACAGTGCGTCGCGCGGCCTTGGCTTTCATCTTTGTGACCGTGCTGCTCGACATCTTGGCAATCGGCATTGTCATTCCCGTATTGCCACATCTGGTTGAGCGTTTTCTCGGTGGCGACACGGCGCGCGCGGCGCTGTGGATTGGCGGCTTCGGAACGGCGTTCGCGCTGGCCCAGTTCATCTTCTCGCCGGTGCAAGGCGCGCTCAGCGACCGCTTTGGGCGGCGTCCGGTGATCTTGTTGTCAAACGCCGGCCTGTGCCTCGATTTCGTCTTGATGGCGGTGGTCAATACCTTGCCGCTGTTGTTTCTCGGCCGGGTATTGGCGGGCGTCTGTTCGGCCAGCATCAGTACCGCCAATGCCTACATCGCCGATGTGGTTCCAGCGGAACGTCGCGCGGCTAGTTTCGGCATGCTTGGGGCGGCATTCGGAATCGGCTTCATCATCGGACCGGCGCTGGGTGGCGTGCTCGGCGGCATTGATTTGCGCTTGCCATTCTGGGTGGCGGCGGCGCTGTCGGGCCTCAATTTTCTGTACGGATTGATGGTCCTGCCGGAGTCCTTGCCAGTCGAGCGGCGGCGCGCGTTTGAGGTCAAGAGCGCGAACCCACTCGGCGCGTTGCGATTGCTGCGCAGCTATCCGCAGGTCGGCGGATTGGTGATCGCCAATGTGCTTTCGCAGCTAGCGCATTACGTATTGCCAGCGGTGTTCGTGCTGTACGCCGGCT
>JBBQQV010000357.1:0-3846 GCA_038215505.1 Lysobacterales bacterium | reverse complement strand
CAAAGCCCTCCATGCGCGCGCGGGCAGAGATCAGTGACAAATAGTTGACCGGCCCGCGCACATCGCCGGTCACGTTGTATTGCGAGATTCCGCCGCACAACACGATGCGTGCTTTGAGCCGCAGTCGCTTCAACACAGCGTCAAGAATCTCGCCGCCGACATTGTCGAAGTAGACGTCAATCCCGTCGGGACAATGCTGCTTGAGTGCCTTGCCGACGTCTTCGTTCTTGTAGTCGATGGCCGCATCGGCACCGAGTTCACCGGTGACATAGGCGCATTTCTCTGCGCCGCCGGCGATACCGACGACGCGCATGCCCAGCACCTTGCCGATCTGCACCACCGCCGAGCCGACGGCGCCCGACGCGGCCGACACCACCAGTGTTTCGCCTGCCTTGGGTTGCCCAATTTCCTTCAAACCGAAATAGGCGGTGAGCCCAGTGCCGCCAAAAATCGACATTGCCCAGGCCGGGTCGGGCAGCAGCTTGGGATTGAACGCACGCAAACCCTTGCCATCCGAGACCAATCCATCCTGCACACCCAACATGCCGTTCACCCACATGCCCACGGGAAACTTGGGGTGCTTCGACTCCATCACCTCGCCGATGGCCGACGCCCGCATCACGTCGCCCAAGCCCACTGGCGGCCAGTAGCTCTTGGCCTCGCTCATCCACACGCGCATGGCGGGATCAATCGAGATGAACTTGGTTGCAATGCGCAGCTCGCCCTCCTGCACAGCCGGCAGCGTGCCGCTGCGCAACTCGAAATCGCTGTCCTTGGGGTCTCCGTCTGGACGGGCGGCGAGGTGCAGCGCGCGGTGGGCAATCGTCATTGATGAGTTCCTGTTGCAAAGTGGCTGCGGTGGGCCAAGCGAAAGATGGCATGCTTGAGCAGAGAGTTTATGGGAGTCGGGCCGTGGCGTACCTGTGGATCAAGACCTTTCATTTGTTGTTCGTGATGGCATGGATGGCCTGCGTGTTCTATCTGCCACGCATTCTGATCAATATGGTGGAAGCAAGCGGTGAATCGGCCGTGCAAGCGCGACTGGTCTTGATGGGGCGACGGCTGTATCGCTTCGGCCACCTGATGTTTGCATTGTCGCTTCTGCTGGGAATCGTCCTTGTGGTCGGCTATCGCATTTTCGGAGGCTGGCTGCACGCCAAGCTGGCCTTGGTTGGACTGCTGTTCGTCCTGTTTATTGTCAGCGGTCGCATGCTCAAACGCGCGGCGGCTGGCGGCACGCTGCCATCGACGCGATCCTTGCGTTGGTTCAACGAACTTCCCGTATTGGTGACCGTGGCGGTGATTTATCTGGTGCTGGCGAAGCCATTTTGAGACGACTCGGCAGTCTGGGCTCGCGGTCAACACCATGCGGCCGGTGAAAATGTGGTTCGACACCAGTGCAGCGAGGCTAGGATGACGACATGACAACCACCAGCGAAGGCGGCGCCGCAGCCAGCGGACCGCGGGTCACGCCAGTCGCTACTCCACTTCGGCGCGCGAAACGGCCGCGACTGCCAGTGGGCCGCTTGACCGTGGATTGGCTGCTGACCCTGTTGGTGGAAGACGGCTGGCTGGAACCTGGCGTCGCGGTGCGCGCACGTGCGGCAGCGCGGGAGAACGCCGCCGATGCCGAAGTGCATCCGTTGATGGTGATTGGCGCTTTGAAGCTGGATCGCGCCGGTCGCATGAACGAGCCGTTGGCGCTGGAACCGATGACTGAGTGGCTGGCAGGGGTCGCCGGTCTGCCTTACGTGCGCATTGACCCGACTAAAATCGATGTGCAGGCGATGACCGCGCTGGTGTCGCAAGCCTACGTGCGGCGACATCGGATATTGCCGATCTCCATGGACATGGATCGCATCGTGTTCGCGACCAGCGAGCCGATGGCGCTGGACTGGATGGCGGACCTCGCGCCGGTGCTGCGCCGTGAGTTGCGCGTGGTCATGGTCAATCCGCTCGACCTGCACCGCTACACCTTGGAGTTTTATGGTGTGTCGCGCTCGGTGCGCGGCATGCGCGATGCCGGCAACGAAGCCACTAGCAGTCTGCCCAGCTTCGAACAGCTGGTCGAGCTGGGTCAGACGGGTGAGGTCGGGGCGGATGATCGCCACGTTGTACACATTGTCGATTGGCTGTTGACCTATGCCTTCGATCAGCGTGCCTCCGATATCCATTTGGAGCCGCGCCGAGACCTCGGCAAAGTGCGCTTTCGCATCGATGGCATCCTGCAGCAGGTGTTTGAAATGCCCACCTCGGTGATGGTCGCGGTGGTGAGTCGAATCAAAGTGCTCGGCCGCTTGGATCTAGCCGAAAGACGGCGCCCACAGGATGGCCGTATCAAGACCCGATCGCCGGGCGGTCGCGAAGTGGAAATGCGCTTGTCGACCATGCCGACGGCATTTGGCGAAAAATGCGTGCTGCGTATCTTTGATCCTGAGACAGCGTTGAAACCATTGGAGGCACTGGGATTCAGTCATCACGAAGCCGAGATCTGGGGCGAGCTGGTGCAGCGGCCGAACGGCATCGTGCTGGTCACCGGGCCCACCGGTTCCGGCAAGACCACCACGCTTTATTCGACCTTGAAGCGGCTGGCGACCAACGAGGTCAATGTCTGCACGGTCGAGGATCCGATCGAGCTGATCGCGCCCGAATTCAATCAGATGCAAGTGCACAATCAGATTGGTTTGGACTTCGCCAGCGGTGTGCGAACCCTGCTTCGGCAAGACCCTGACATCATCATGATTGGTGAGGTGCGCGATCTGGACACCGCGCAAATGGCGGTGCAAGCCGCGTTGACCGGCCATCTGGTGCTGTCGACTTTGCACACCAATGACGCGCCATCCGCCATCACCCGACTGCTCGATCTGGGTGTGCCGCATTATTTGATTGCCAGCACCTTGAACGGCGTGCTCGCGCAACGCTTGGCAAGAACCTTGTGTCTGAGCTGCAAAGCGCCGCGGCCGCTTACCGCACAGGCGTGGGACAGCCTGCAGCAAATCGGCATGGAGCTGCCGCGCCCGCCGACCGAGCAAGGGCCTGTGGGTTGTCTGGATTGCCGACGCACCGGCTTTCGCGGTCGCGTCGGTCTGTATGAATTGATGGTGGTGACACCGGCCCTGCGAACGCTGATCCGCCCCGACATGGACCTCGCCAACTTCACCCGCAATGCGCTGACGCACGGCATGCGGACTTTGCGTTTGGCAGCGGCGGAGAAAGTCGCTTTGGGTTTGACGACGGTGGAAGAAGTGTTGGGAGTTTTACCTTCCAGGGATTTGTGAGGGTTTATTCCTATGTATATGAAATGTTCGAGATTCGTTCTGAAAAAAAACGAAAAGCGCAACTGAGGCGAAATCGAATCCGCGTTGTGAAGAGGCATCTCGGCACCCTCAATGGTTTTTCTACAGCTTCGTAAACCGTCGGGTCTGCCTGCCTTAGTCTCGAGGTCCTTGGTCGCAGGCTGAGCACCATCAGAACGCGTCAACACCTTTGAGACAGTCAGTTCACAAGTTGGCCGTCATTCGTTCACCCTGATGGCTGGTGGTGAGTGGTCTATTTCGTTGCTGCCGAGTGCGTGTGGCAGGGTCACGATCAATGCGGGTAACGGGTTGATCGATACGGTGTGTGGCGGCGCTTTGGAGTGCGGTGCGCCGTTGACGAAGCGCTCCGGATTGCGCTGGTAGGCGTTGTCCAATGCCGTCTGTTTGACAGCCGCGATTGCTTGCGCGCGGCCATGGAAGACTTCGGCGGGGATGTGGCCGTTCAACCCGCTGTGCTGATGCTCGTCCTTGCGCTAACGTGGACACCCAAAGTATAGGAACTTCCTATACTCCGAACCACGCTTCAATG
>JBBQQV010000356.1:0-3859 GCA_038215505.1 Lysobacterales bacterium | reverse complement strand
ACGTCAGGCACCCACTGCCGGAGGTTCCGGAAATTACCGAGTGGGTTGATCTCTTGCTTGCACGCCAGCCGATCGGGCGGCTGTTGCTGATGCGAGCTGGCAACGAGCCGGTGCTCTGGCAAGGCATCAAGCTGCCGGTGGTTTCGGCCGAGGGCTTAGTGTTGATGAAGGTGCTTGCCAGCGTCGACGATCCTTCGCGCCGACGCGACGACGAAGACATCATCGGTCTATTAAAACTGCCCCCTGCAGCGATTGATCGCCAGTGGGTCGAAAGCTCAGCGCGAACTTTGGGAGTGCGCTATGCACGCAAATTCAGCGAACTCGCATCCGCATCTGACGCCACATTCCAGCCCCCGTCCCAGCAATTCGGGCTGTGACCCAGGGGCGCTGGCGCTCGACGAATGGGCGGCGCTGCAAAGCCTCACCGAGAGCATCGCGCAGGCAGCCTCTGGCGACCTGTGGCGACGGGGTCCACCGCCTGCACTTCCCGCCATGGACTTGGGTTTATGAGGTCGAACGGCTGTTGCTTGCCCGGCCTTTTCATGAACTGCGCACGCCCTCGCTTGTCTCCTGACCGATCGGGGAATTCTCTGCAGTCAGCCGTTTGGCCCGATACGCAACTCCTTCAGAGAATCCCTTGTGCGATCAGGATCCTGCGCGATCAGCGTACGCATTCGTGAAAAGGCCGGGCTAGTGTGGTGCTTCGTAATCAGAGGACATTATCCGCGAGTGAATTTGCGCGGCTGGCAAGGCGCGACGACGAGACACAGCAGCGCTATGCCGAGGAGGAGCAACGCCGCCAGACGCCGAAAGACGCCGCGAAGTTAAGTTTGATTGATTGCGAAGCACCACACTGAGCACGACTCGGCTGCCAGCGGGCGAGCACTCCGCATCTGTGGCGATCTCGGCGGCTGGCAGCGGCAGCATGCGGCTCTTGCCGTTGCGCTGATCTACCCGTTGCGCTGATCTACCCGTTGCGCTGATCTACCCGTGGCGGCTGCGTCCGAGGCTCAAGCCGCCGCAGTGGCGGGCGGGGCTTCGGCGCAGATGCGGGCGAGGGTAGTTAGTTAACGCAAAAGGCCCGACATCGCTGCCGGGCCTTTGCTGTTCGGGTAACGGGTAGCGCTTACAAGCTGTAATACATCTGATATTCCAGCGGATGGGTGGCCGCGCGGAACTTGGTGACTTCCTGCATCTTCAGGGCGATGTAGGCGTCGATGAAGTCATCGGACATCACGCCGCCGGCTTTTAAGAAATCGCGATCAACATCGAGTGCGTCCAGCGCCTGGTCGAGCGAACTGCACACGGTCGGGATGCCTTTTTCTTCTTCCGGCGGCAGGTCGTACAGGTCCTTGTCCATTGGCGCGCCCGGATCGATCTTGTTCAAGATGCCGTCGATGCCGGCCATCATCAGCGCGGTGAAGGTCAGGTAGCCGGAGTTCATCGGATCCGGGAAGCGCATTTCGATGCGCCGCGCTTTCGGGTTGGTGACGAACGGAATCCGGCACGAAGCCGAACGGTTGCGCGCGCTGTAGGCCAGCATCACTGGCGCTTCGTAGCCCGGCACCAGGCGCTTGTAGCTGTTGGTGGTCGAATTGGCGAAGGCATTGATGGCGCGTGCGTGCTTGAACACGCCGCCGATGTACCACAGCGCGGTCTGACTCAAGCCGCCGTAAGCATCGCCCATGAACAAGTTGGTGCCGGCCTTGGCCAGACTCTGATGCACGTGCATGCCGGAGCCGTTGTCGCCAACGATGGGCTTGGGCATGAAGGTGGCGGTCTTGCCATTACGATGGGCGACGTTCTTGATGACGTATTTCATCGTCAACAGGTCATCGGCCTTCTTTACCAAGGTCGAAAACTTGGTGCCGATTTCGCACTGGCCGGGACCGGCCACTTCGTGGTGATGCACTTCGGTTTCGATGCCCAACGCTTCCAGCGCTTTGCACATTTCACCGCGCAGGTCATTCAGCGAATCGACGGGGCTGACCGGAAAATAACCGCCTTTGATGGTTGGTCGATGGCCGGAGTTGGCACCTTCATATTTCTTGTTGGTCGACCACGGCGCTTCTTCGCTTTCGACTTCAAACGAAGCGCCCGACATGTCGTTCTTGAAGCGCACCGAGTCAAAAATGAAGAACTCGGGCTCAGGACCGAAGAAGGCCTGATCGGCCAGACCGGTCGATTTCAGATAGGCCTCAGCGCGTTTGGCGACGCTGCGCGGATCGCGCGAATAACCTTGCATCGTGGCCGGCTCCAAGATGTCGCAGAGCAGCACCAGGGTCGGATCGGCGGTGAACGGGTCGAGGAAAGCGGTGGATGCGTCCGGCATCAACACCATGTCGGATTCGTTGATGCCCTTCCAGCCCGAAATCGACGAGCCGTCAAACATCTTGCCTTCTTCAAATAGGCCGGGCTCGAGCACGCGGGCCGGAAAGGTGACGTGGTGCTGCACGCCGCGCAGGTCGGCGAAGCGCAGGTCGATGAACTCGACGTTGTTTTCCTTGGCGATTTTCAGACAGTTTTCGATGGACACGGGTGGCTCCGATTGGCGAGTTTAAGAAGCGGGTTGAAAAATTGGGGTTGGGTGGCAATGCTGTTCGGTTGCGCGTCCCAAGATCCGTTCGCCCTGAGGTATCGAAGGGCGCAACCTTGAAGTTTCGGGCTGCTGTGGTTCGATACCTCACCACGAACGGCTAAAGCGAACGGCACTGGGTTGCGTGGCAGTGTGTCGCAGTGCAGCAAGGTGCGTGCCAATCCGGTGCCGACTGCACGTGCTTGATGTAAAACAGATTTTGTGCGGTCGCGCGAGTTTCGTTTTCAGTGCTGGTGCAAAGAATGGCAGGTTTGCACCTACAAAGCCCAATGCTTTGCACCATATTGATGCGTTACTCAGGTCCCAGCAGGTGGCGACACTCGCAGCAGGCGGCCGTTGTCGCTGTCGGTCAGCAGGTACAAGGCACCATCGGGTCCAACGCGAACATCCCGCAAACGCTCGCCGAGTTCGTCGAGTAGCTTTGTCTGCTGGTTACTGCCATCGGCGTTCAAGCGCACCTGTCGCAAGCTGCGCTCGGCCAGCGCGGCGACGAAGAAACTGCCCTGCCACGCCGGAAAGCGTATGTCGTTGTAGTAGGCGAGACCGCCGGGGGCGATGCTGGGGGTCCACTGCAGCAAGGGTGCTTGGGTATTATCAAGCTCGCTGAATGGACTGATCTGCGCGCCGCTGTAGTCGATCCCGAAGGTGGCCAGCGGCCAGCCGTAATTCTTGCCGGGCAGGATTCGATTTAGCTCGTCGCCACCACGCGGTCCGTGTTCGTGAGCATAGATCTGCTCGCTGCCATCGGCGGCGGTGATCACGACGAGCCCCTGCACGTTGCGATGTCCATAGCTGTAGATTTCCGGCTGCGCGTCGGCCTGGCCAACGAAGGGGTTGTCCTTCGGCACGCTGCCATCGGCGTTGATGCGAATGATCTTGCCAAAGTGGTCATCAAGCGCTTGCGCGCGTTCGCGCGAATCGAAGCCATCACCCAAGGTCAGCAACAAGCTGCCATCGGCCAGCCAGCCCAAGCGACCGCCGTAGTGCGCCGAGGTGTCGCGCATTGCTTTCGCGGTAAACAGCACTTGCAAGTCGGTAAGCGCGTTGTCGATCAACTTGGCGCGCGCCACTCGGGTGGTACTGGATTTCGCGTTGCCGTGCGCATAGCTGAAGTACAACCAGTGGCTGCTGGCAAAGTCTTTGGCCGGCAGCAAGTCGAACAGGCCGGCTTGGCCCCTGACATGCACAGGTGGCAAACCCGCCACCGGCTCGGCGCGCAGTTCGCCATTCTCAACCATGCGCAAATGGCCGGGACGCTCGCTG
>JBBQQV010000355.1:0-3868 GCA_038215505.1 Lysobacterales bacterium | reverse complement strand
TCAGCGAGCTGCGCCAACGCGGCGACAGCGCGGCGCTGAAGGACTTTCTGGATCATGTGGCGGGTGCGTTGTGCGCGGTTGTATTGCTGGTGACCGCGATCGGCATGCTCGCCGCGCCCGTCATCGTCAGCCTGATCGCCCCGGGTGCGCTTGCTGATCCGGCGAAGTTTGCGTTGACCAGCGAAATGCTGCGCATCGTATTTCCCTATCTGTTCTTCATCTCGCTCACTGCCCTTGCGGGTGCCGTGCTGAACAGCTTGCAGCGGTTCGCGCTGCCGGCGGTCACGCCGGTGCTGCACAACCTGGCCGTGATTGCGGCGATGCTTCTCCTAAGTGGTCGCTTGGAAGTACCGGCCATGGCCTTGGCATGGGGCGTATTCGCCGCCGGCATCGCCCAGTTCGTCTTGCTTTGGCCGGCGTTGGCGCGGCACGGATTGTTGCCAAGGCTGCGATTCGACTTGCGCCATCCCGAGGTCAGGCGCGTTGGCAAGTTGATGCTGCCGACGTTGTTTTCGTCGTCCGTCGCGCAGATCAACCTGATCGTCGGAACAATATTTGCTTCGCTGCTGGTCACCGGCAGCCAAACCTGGCTTTGGTATTCAGATCGGTTGGTGGAGTTTCCGCTGGGCCTGTTTGGGGTGGCGATTGGCACAGTGATCCTGCCGCACCTCTCGCGCCGATTTGCCGACGCGGACGCAGTGGGCTTCTCGCGCGGCCTAGACTGGGGCTTGCGGCTGGTGCTGTTGGTCGGGTTGCCGGCTGCACTGGGCTTGCTGTTATTGGCCGAGCCCTTGGTGTTGACCGTGTTTCAGCGCGGTGAATTTACGCCTGGTGATGCCCACATGACCGCGTTGGCCTTGATGGCCATGAGTCTGGGCGTGCCGGGCTTCATGCTGAGCAAAGTTCTGGCTCCGGCGTTTTATGCCCGCCAAGACACGCGCACGCCGATGCGCGTCGCGATCATCACGGTCGCCGTCAATGTGGGGCTCACCGTGGCCTTGGTGACGCCGATGCTGTTGAACGATGTCGGCGGTGCGCATGCGGGCATCGCCCTGGCCACCGCCGTCGCCGGTCTGCTTAATCCTTGGCTGCTTTGGCGGGCGTTGCGGCAGCAAGGATTGTTCACCGCGGAAGCCGGTTGGCGTCGCTTCGGTTTGCAGTTGTTTTTGGCCTGTGGGCTGATGATTGCCAGCTTGCTGCTGTTGCGTTTTGCGCTGGGTGATTGGGCAGCAATGGGTGAGCTGGAGCGATGGCTGTCATCCACAGCGCTGATCGCAGCCGGAGCGCTCGCCTACGCCACCGGTCTCCTGCTGGCCGGTTTGCGTCCACGTGACCTGCGCGAGCGTTGAGTGTGGCGATCGCGTGTTCGAGAACAGACGCCCGAGTCGAGACGCCAAGCCATGCTGCACCGCAAGGTATAATTTTGTAATGACCCGATTGTTTCGAGATGTCGACGGCGGCAGCGTCAGTCGACGCGGCACTGTGCTGTGTATCGGCGCGTTTGATGGGCTGCATCTTGGCCATCAGGCGCTGCTGCAGCGCACGCTTGGGCGTGCCCGTGAACTCGAAGCTGACGCGGCAGTGCTGGCTTTCGAGCCGATCCCTCGCGAGTTTTTCCTGGGCACTCAAGCACCCGCTCGCGTGGCTTCATGGCGCGACCGTTTCGAGCGCCTGCGGACGGCCCGTGTTGACCATGTCGGCATGCTGCGATTCAATGCGGCGCTGGCATCGATGCAAGCGGAGGAGTTCATCGAGCGCGTGCTGGTGCAGCGCTTGTCAGCACGGGAAGTATGGACGGGCGCGGATTTTCGCTTCGGCCGTGGTCGCCGCGGTGATCTGTCGATGCTGCAAGCCCACGGTGCCACCCATGGCTTCACTGCGCAGACCATCGACACCCATCACCATCACGACACGCGCGTTTCCAGTTCGGCCATTCGCACGGCGCTGGCGGCGGGCGATTTGAAAACCGCTGAACATATGCTGGGTCGTCCCTACTCGATTGCCAATCGCGTGGTCCGTGGCAAACAGCTGGGCCGCACTCTCGGCTATCCGACTGCCAACCTGCGGCTTGCGGGGCAATCTCCAGCTTTGGGTGGCATTTTCGCGACCTGGGTGCACGGGGTTGGCACGAAGCCTTGGCCCAGCGTGTCGAGTTTGGGCACGCGACCGACGGTGAACGGCAAAGAGCCTTTGCTCGAAGCACACTTGTTTGACTTCGATGGCGATCTGTACGGCCAGCGCATTGAGGTCGAGTTCGTCGCCAAACTGCGCGACGAAGAAAAGTTCTCAGACCTGCCTGCCTTGGTGGTTCAGATGGATCGTGATGCCGCCCAAGCGCGCGCCATCTTGGCTTCATCCTCCGTCGTGGCCAGCACTTCAATCCGAACCCCAGCGTGAGCGCAATGCACGATTACAAAGCCAGCATCCACCTGCCGGACACGGCGTTTCCGATGCGTGGCGATCTACCCAAACGTGAGCCCGACACCTTGGCGCGCTGGGAGCGCGAAGGCTTGTACGGGCGCATCCGCGAGCATGCGCAGGGACGGCCGCGCTTTGTCCTGCATGACGGGCCGCCCTACGCCAACGGCGCGATTCACCTGGGTCACGCGGTCAACAAGATCCTGAAAGACATCATCGTCAAATCCAAGCTGTTGGCGGGATTCGATGCGCCTTACGTTCCGGGTTGGGATTGCCATGGCCTGCCCATCGAACATGCGGTGGAAAAGAAGTACGGCAAGGTCGGCAGCAAGCTCGACGCGGCGGCTTTTCGGGTCAAGTGTCGCGAATATGCCGCCGAACAAATCGACGGCCAGCGGCGCGACTTCAAGCGCCTGGGTGTGCTTGGCGATTGGGAAAATCCCTATCGGACCATGGACTTCCGTTTCGAAGCCGACATCGTCCGCTCGCTGGCAAAGATCGTCGCCAACGGTCATTTGAGCCGTGGCGCAAAGCCAGTGCATTGGTGCTTTGATTGTGGCTCGGCGCTGGCCGAAGCCGAAATCGAATACGCCGACAAGACCTCACCACAGGTCGACGTTGCCTATGACGCGCTGGATCCGCTGGAGTTGGCCGGAAAGTTCGCGGTCAGCGTTACCACCGATGACATCGTTGCGGTGCCGATCTGGACCACGACGCCATGGACCTTGCCGGCAAGTCTGGCCGTCACCTTGGGCGCTGAACTTGAATACGCCTTGGTAGAAGGTCCGCGCCGCGAAGGCCGTCGCGTGCTGCTGGTGCTGGCGGTTGAGTTGGTTGATCGCGTGCTGGCACGCTATGGCGTCGAGCATGCGGTTGAACTCGGGCGCGTGCGCGGCAAGGCACTTGAGCATCTGCGTCTGCGCCATCCATTTTATGATCGTGAAATCCCCCTGATTCTGGGCGACCACGTGACTGCCGAAGAAGGCACCGGCGCGGTCCACACCGCACCCGGTCATGGTCAAGAAGACTTCATTGTCGGCCAACAATACGGCTTGCTGGATCGCTACACCGCGGCGCAGATGAATCCGCTCGGCGGTAATGGCGTCTATCTGCCGGGTACGCCCCTGGTCGAAGGCCAGTTCATCTGGAAAGCCAATGACAGCATCACCGCCTTGTTGCGCGAGCGCGGCGTGCTGTTGGCGAGTGGCACCTTGCTGCACAGCTATCCGCATTGCTGGCGACACAAGACGCCGGTGGCGTTTCGGGCGACGCCGCAGTGGTTTATCTCGATGGAACAAGCGGGCTTGCGTGAGCACGCGCTGGCCGCAATTGCTGACATCGGAAGAGCCGGCGGCTGGTTCCCTGAGTGGGGCGAGGCGCGCATCGCTTCGATGGTCAGCGGTCGCCCTGACTGGTGCATCAGTCGTCAGCGCACTTGGGGTGTGCCGAT
>JBBQQV010000354.1:0-3877 GCA_038215505.1 Lysobacterales bacterium | reverse complement strand
CTCTGGCGGCTGCTCGCGGCCGATCACGCGCCCGAACTGGCCGGGCTGCTGCAGACCCTTTTGATGGAGGGGGAGCGCCGGCTGCCTGCTTCGATCCTGCACGAACGGTTACAGCATCAACTCGACGCGATCAATGCATCCAACCTGCCGCGGGAGTTGGGCCGCACGGCGCAGGCCTATGTGGCCGATTGGCTGTCGCAGGGTTTCCTCGACCGGCGACTGCCGGAAGGCGCCAGCGAGGAGGAGTACGAGCTGTCGACCCAGGCAGCGCAGGCGATCCGCTTCATTGCCAGCCTCGATAGCCAGCGAAGCGTGGCCACAGAAAGCCGGCTGTCCATGGTGATCCAGCAGCTGGTGCAGCTGGCCGAACAGACAGAAACGGATCCGGCCACCCGCCTGGCGGCGCTGCAATCCGAGCGCGACCGGATCGATGCCGAGATCACTCGCGTTGCCGCCGGCAAGGTCGCCACTTTGGATGCCAAGCGCGCACTGGAGCGCACCCACGAGATCATCCAGCTGGCTGACGATCTGGCCGAAGACTTCCGCCGTGTGCGCGACGACTTCGAACGCCTTAACCGCGGGTTCCGTGAGCGGATCATCGACGACGAGGGCGAGCGCGGCGAGGTGCTCGACCGCCTGTTCGAAGGCATCGATGTCATCGGCGAGAGCGAGGCCGGCCGCAGTTTCAATGCGTTCTGGGCGCTACTCAACGACGTCGAGCAAAGCGCGCAGTTGGACGCGGCGCTGGAGGCGGTGCTCTCGCGGGGGTTCGCAAAACAGCTGCAGCGCCAGCAACGCCAGTTCCTGCGCGGCATGACCCGGGTGATGCTGGAACGCGGCGGCGACGTCCACGAGGTCCAGCAGCACTTCGCCCGCAGCTTGCGCGGGTTCGTGCAAAGCCGCGGCTACCTGGAACAGCGCCGACTCAACCAGCTGCTGAAGCAGGCCCAAGCCGAGGCGCTTCAGCTGCGCGATGCGGTCCGGCCCAACCACAAGACGACGTATACCCTGCAACTCACCACCAGCCGACTGCGCTCGTTGTCGCAGTGGCGGCTGCACGATCCGCTCCAGGGGCAGGTGGACGGGCATATCGAGCGCAGCGCGGCAGCGGCGATTTCGCTGGACAGCGTAGGTGACCTGGTGGCCCAGTCGGAGATCAACTTCCGTGGCCTGCGCCGGGATCTCCACGCCCTGCTGGGCGAACATGCGCAGTTGTCGATCGGCGAAGTGCTGCTGCGCCGGCCGGCTGAGCAAGGCCTGGGCAGCATCATCGGCTTTCTTGCGCTGGCGACACGCCATGGCGTAATAGCCAATGGCAGCCACGAGCAAGTGCAGTGGCACGGCGGCGATGGGCAATGGCGGCAGGCACGTATCCCCTTGGTCTGGTTCCTGAAAGAGAAACGCGATGAACTGGCTTGACGACGAAGACCCGGAAGGCGCGCTGGACCCGCCTGACGACGACCATGACGCGCAACTTCCAGCCAATGGCTTGTTCGCCGGCGATACGGGCAGCCTACCGCTCGCCGCGCGACGCGCACTCTGCCGACTGCTGTCCGGCCCCAGCATCGATGCGGGCCGCCACAGCCAGCTATGGCCTGCGCTGTTGCTCCATGAGACGGCGCTGCGGTGCCGGCTTGCCGAGGTGTTCCTGGAACTGGTGATCGACCGCGATGCCGGGGTCGCCTTTACCCGTCAGGCCGACACCGGCGAGTTGGAGACGCCAATCCTGCTTCGCTCCACTCCGCTCACGTTCATCGACTCTGTGCTGCTCCTGCACCTGCGCCAGCAGTTGGCTGAGGCCGATGCCCAGGGTCAGCGCGCCGTCGTGGAGGAAAGCGTTTTGGTCGATGCGCTGACGGTGTACCAACGCAACCTGTCGACGGACCGCGCCGGCTTCGCCAAGCGGGTGTCGGCGGCGATCGCCAAAATGAAGGACAACCACGTGCTGGAAAAGCTGCGCGGCGCCGATGACCGCTATGAGGTCTCGCCGGCGTTGAAGCTGCTGTTTTCCGCCGAGGACGTACAGGCGTTGACTCAGGCGTATCGCGAGTTGCGTGAATCCGACTTGCGCGGGTCAGACGCCGGGAAACTGGAGCAAAGTGATGAAAGGTGATGGGATTGCGGACGCTGAGCGCGCGGCTCAGCCTGGCGACGGTGGCATCGGGGCTGCGCCCAAGCCGGCGGCGCAGTCGCTGTTCCCGGCGGAACTACCCGATCCCCGGGACGAACAGTTCCGCATGCGCCGGCTGCAGGTCTACAACTGGGGCACGTTCCGCGGACTGGTCGATGTGCCGATCGCCGAACGCGGGTTCCTGTTCGTGGGCCGGTCCGGCTCAGGGAAATCGACCCTGCTTGATGCAATGTCGGCGTTGCTTGTGCCGCCCAGCGTGGTCGACTTCAACGCCGCTGCGCGCGAAGCCGAGCGCAGCGGTCGTGACCGAAGCCTGGCGTCGTATGTGCGCGGGGCGTGGGCCGATCAGCAGGACAGTGACTCGGGCGAGATCGCAACGCAGCACCTGCGCAAGGGTTCGACCTGGTCGGCGCTGGTGCTCGAGTACCGCAACGCATTGGGCAAGACCGTCAGTCTGGTGCGACTGTTCTGGATCACAGGCAGCGGTTCTGCACCCGCCGACGTGCGTCGCCACTACATGGTGGCCGAACGTGCATTCGATATTGCCACCGAGATGGAGGGCTTCGATCTCGATCTGCGCCGACTCAAGAATCGCCTTGCCGATGACGTCAACCATTTCGACACGTTTTCCAGCTACGCCGAGCGTTTCCGCCGGCTGCTCGGGATCGAGAACGAGATGGCGCTCAAACTGTTGCACAAGACCCAGTCGGCGAAGAACCTTGGGGATCTGAACCAGTTCCTGCGCGGCTTCATGTTGGATGAACCGAAGACGTTCGAAGCGGCCGACCGGTTGGTTTCGGATTTTGCCGAGCTTGATGCCGCACACAAGGCGGTCGTGATCGCCCGCGAGCAGGTCGAGACGCTCACTCCCGCGCGCGTCGGCTATGCAGCTCTGCTGCAACTGCGGAAAACGACGGGCGAGCTGCGCGAGTTGCAACTTGGGGTCGATCCCTATCGTGAGCAGCGCCGGCTGGCACTGCTCAACGAGCGGCTTGCCGGGATAAAGGTCCAGCAACAGGCGCTCGAAGGTGAGGAATCTCAGCTCCGGCAGTCGCTGGAAAACCATGACACGCTGCTGTCGGAACTTGACCGCCAACGGCGCGAGCAAGGCGGCGACAAGATCGACCAGCTGGAGCGCGACAAGACGCAGGCGATCGCCGAGCGCGACGAGCGCAACAAGCGCCGCAGTAAGGCCGAACATGCCTGCCGTGACCTGGGCTGGACGTTGTCAACCAGTGCGCGGGACTTTGCCGAGCAGGCCGGTTACGCGCGGGGACGGCTCGAAAGCGCCCGCGACCGTGCCGGCGCCATCGAGGAACAGATGGACGCGATCAAGCGTCGGAAGCTGGATTCGGAAAAACGCTTTGGTGAGGTCCGCGCGGAGATCGAATCGCTCAAGCGCACGCCCTCCAACATTCCGGCCCCACTACAGGCCTTGCGCCGGCGCTTGAGCCAGGACCTCGGACTGTCCGAGAACGTGCTGCCGTTTGTCGGCGAACTGCTGCAGGTCAAGCCAGAGTATGTGGCGTGGCGCGGTGCGATCGAGCGCGTGTTGCATGGTTTCGCGCAGTCGATGCTGGTCGATGAGCGTCATCACGCTGAGCTGGCCGGTTGGGTCAATCGCACCCACCTTGGCGGCAAGCTGGTGTATTTCCGCATGGGGCACCGCGACAACCTGCCTGTCCGCGCGCCGGAATCGCGATCTATGGTGCATCGCATCGAGATTCGCGACCACGTGCACCACGG
>JBBQQV010000353.1:0-3907 GCA_038215505.1 Lysobacterales bacterium | reverse complement strand
AGGCGCGATGCGGAGAAGACGGCATCACCACCCGCAAGCCCGGCACGTTGGTGAACATCGACTCGTTGGCCTCGGAGTGGTGCTCCGGCGCGCGGATGCCGCCACCCCAAGGCACGCGCAGCACCAGCGGGCAGGTCAGGCGGCCTCGAGTGCGGGTGCGCATGCGCGCGGCGTGGCAAATCAGATGATCGAGCATCGGATACATGAAGCCATCGAACTGCGCCTCGGCCACCGGCCGCATGCCTTGCGTGGCAAGGCCGACGGCCAAACCGGCAATCGTGGTTTCATCCAGCGGCGTGTCGATGACGCGCTGCTCGCCAAAGCGCTGGGCGAGCCCCGCAGTGGCGCGAAAAACGCCGCCATTGATACCGACATCCTCACCCAGCACAACCACCGTCGGATCGCGCTCAAGCTCATGTGCCAGCGCCATGGTGATGGCTTCAATCAAGGCAACGGCGGCCATCAGCGGCCCTCCCTTGCCATCGCTTCGGCACGCTGCGCGAGCACGTCTGCCGGCATGTCGGCATACAGATAATCGAACATCGCTTCCACCGGCGGTGGTGGCACCGCGAGATAGGCATCGACTTCAACATCGACGCGCTTGCCACACTCGATCTTCCACTCGGCTTCCTGCTCAAGGCTCCACACGCCTTGCGCAATCAGCCATGCGCGTAGGCGCAAGAGCGGTTCACGCTGCCAGGCGTCCTTAACCTCATCTTCGTTACGATAACGGCGCGCGTCGTCAGCCGTGGTGTGGTCGCCCAAGCGATAGGTCACCGCTTCGATCACCGAGCCGCCATGGCCATTGCGGGCGCGCTTGAGGGCGTGATCGCAGGCCGCGCGCACCGCCAGATAGTCATTGCCATCCACTTGCACGCATTCCAATCCACCCGCGATGCCCTTCTGGGCCAGCGTCTTGGCGCCCGTTTGCGCCGTGCGCGGTACCGAAATCGCCCATTGGTTGTTGACGATCACCAACACCAGCGGCAGGGTGAACGCACCCGCTGAATTGAGGGCGGCGTAGAAGTCGGTCTTGGAGGTACCGCCATCGCCGCACATCGCCAGCGCGCAGCGTGGTTCACCACGCAGCTTGAACGCCAACGCCGCACCCGCCGCATGCAGGCATTGGGTCGCGATGGGAACGCAGAATGGATAATCGTGCGCCGGTCCCGAGAAATCGCTACCCCGCTCATCGCCGCCCCAGTACAGCAGCACTTCGCGCGGTTTCACCCCGCGTGCAAACATTGCGCCGTACTCGCGATAGGAAATGCCCAGTACATCGTCGTATTGCAGCGACTCACCGACCGCGATGTGGACCGCTTCGTGGCCCAGGCAGCTGGCATAGGTGCCGAGCTTGCCTGTGCGCTGCAAGGCGACTGCCTTGGCATCGAAACTGCGGGTAAACACCATCAACTTGTAAGGCTCGACCAAAGCCGTTGGGTCGCGCGCAAACTCCGGCAAAGGCTCGCCGCTGGGCATACCATCGACGCCAAGGTATTGCAGATAGTCGATTTCGAAAGTAGCAACCACGCTCATCGTGCGCTCCATCCATGCGAGCAAAGGGTTGGCGTATTTTTAAGCTCGTTCATCAGCTCGTTCATCAGCTCGTTCATTGGCTCAGAATGCAGGGCAGCTGCGGCAGGCGCATGACGCGCTGCACCACAGGACGTTACTCTTTCACGCTCGGCCTATGTGAAAGGCACTGCTTTGAAAGGCACCGCTGTGACTGCTACAGAAAATTTGCGCGCGGTAGAAGCAGGTATCACCACCGATCTGCGTGGACGTCTGACGTATGACGGCTATCTGCGCCTTGACGCCTTGTTGTCGGCGCAACAGCCGCTATCGCAGCCCGAGCACCACGACGAGTTGCTGTTCATCATCCAGCACCAGACCGCCGAGCTATGGTTGAAGCTGCTGGTGCACGAGCTGGGCGCGGCGCTCAAGCACTTGCAGCGCGACGAGATGGGTCCCGTGCAGAAGATTCTGGCGCGAGTGAAGCAAGTGCAGCGGCAGCTGTTCGAGCAATGGGCGGTGCTGGAAACGCTCACGCCAACCGAGTACGCGCAGTTTCGGCACGTGCTGGGGCCGGCATCGGGCTTTCAGTCATTGCAGTATCGAACCGTCGAGTTTCTGCTCGGTAACAAAAATGCCGAGATGCTGGCGGTGTTCTCGTATGCGCCGGTGTTGCAAGCCGAGCTTGAACGGGTATTGCACGCGCCTTCCCTCTACGACGAGTTTTTGCGCTACTTGGCGCGCGCCGGCCACGCCGTTCCGGCGCAGTGTCTTGAGCGCGATTTCACCCAACCGCACGTTCGCACCCCCGCGCTGTTGCCAATGTTCGAAGCCATCTACCGCGACCCGCAAACCCACTGGGCGGCGTATGCCTTGTGTGAGCAACTGGTCGATGTTGAAGCGAGCTTTCAACTGTGGCGTTTTCGCCATATGAAAACGGTCGAACGCATCATCGGCCACAAACGCGGCACCGGCGGCTCCAGCGGCGTGGGCTTTTTGAGCAAGGCCTTGGAGCTGACGTTTTTTCCGGAGTTGTTGGATGTACGGACGCTGCTGGGTTAGTGGTGCTGTGCTGCCGATCTTGTGGGAGCGGCGGAAGCTGCGAAGGCGCTGCCACTCAGGCAGACCCATCGCGGCTTCCGCCGCTCCCACAGTTAGTCCCATGCATGCAGGCTACGCACCCACTCGCGCGGATTTGCCCCACAACAGCGAACCAACGGCGCGCGGAAAGCCCGTGTGCGGCTGCTTTTACTCTTGCAGGGTCGCGCGCCTGCGCGGCTGCTTTTGATGTTGACTTAAAGAGCGGCGCCGCAGGAGCGGCACCCTCCAAAGGCGGCAGCATCAAGTTGCAACGCGAGCCGATTTGGAGCCTGCTTGCTTCGCGTCAGCGGAACCCCGATGGCATGTATAAAGTTTTCAAACTTGCTCATCCGTTTGACTCCCCGCCAAGCTGGGAGTATTCCTTGCGCACTTTTTTGCCTGCACGCGGCTTGCTTGCCGGTAGCCACCCATCGCCGGCGTGCCGGTTCTCACCACCTTGACAGGATCACTCATGAGCCACGTTTTTGTGCCGCCGCCGCCAGGCGAAGTTCTCGGTCATCCGAAAGCACTTTGGAATCTGTTCGGGACCGAGTTCTGGGAACGCTTCATGTACTACGGCATGCGCGCCATGCTCGCCGTACACGTGGCCGCGGCGTTCTTTGCGCAACTCGGCGATCAAGCCGATGCCGAAGCCAGTAAGACCTATGGCGGCTACACCGCGATGGTCTACATGACCGGCATCCTTGGCGGTTACGTGGCCGACCGCATGCTGGGCTACCAACGCTCGATCATGCTTGGCGGCGTACTCATGTCGGCCGGCATGTTTTTGTTGATGTCGCCGACGCTGCCCTTGTTCTTGCTGGGCCTAGCCATCGTCGTGGTGGGTAACGGCCTGTTCAAACCGAACATCTCGACCATGGTCGGCAAGCTTTACGCGCCGGGTGATGCGCGTCGCGACTCTGGCTTTACCATTTTCTACATGGGCATCAACGCCGGTGCGCTGGTTGCACCAATCGTCTGCGCGAGCTGGATCGGGGCCAACTATGGCTACCGCTGGGGCTTTCTCGCCGCCGGCATCGGCATGATCTTTGGCTTGATGATGTTCCAGTTCTACAAGGCTTGGCTCGGACAGGTCGGCACCACGCCGGCGGGCAAAGAAGGTTCGGGGCCGCTGATGCAAGTGCTGATCGGTGCCGCCGTACTGGTGATTCCGGTCTACTTCCTGCTCAGCAAGAGTGACGTGCTGGGCGGCGTGCTGATCGTGATGATGCTTGGGCTGGTCGCCTATTTCATTTACAGCGGGATCGCCAGCGGATCCAAGGAGCAACTGCATCGCTATATCGCGATGCTGATT
>JBBQQV010000352.1:0-3913 GCA_038215505.1 Lysobacterales bacterium | reverse complement strand
ATTCGCGGGTCTCGTGAATGTGTTTGCCGGTGGACAGATCCATGACCGTATCGGCACCCAAGCGGATCGACCAGACCATTTTCTCGACTTCTTCGGCAATCGAGCTGGTCACTGCCGAGTTGCCAATATTCGCGTTGATCTTCACCAGGAAGTTGCGGCCGATGATCATCGGCTCGGATTCGGGATGATTGATGTTGTTGGGGATGATGGCGCGGCCGCGGGCCACCTCGTCGAGGACGAATTCCGGGGTAATTAAGCCCGGCAGACTGGCGCCAAAGTCCTCGCCGACATGACGGCGCAACAGATGCGCTTCGGTGATCTCCTGCATGCGCTGGTTTTCGCGGATGGCGATGTATTCCATTTCCGGCGTGATGATGCCGCGCTTCGCGTAATACATCTGCGAGACATTGGCGCCAGCCTTGGCTTTGAGCGGTGCACGATGACCGGGGAAGCGCACATGGGCCAAGCGCGGGTCGTTGGCGCGTTTGTTGCCAAACAGCGAACTCAAGCCAGGCAAGGTCTCGACATCGCCACGTTCCTTGATCCACGCGGCGCGCAGCGGCGGCAATCCCGCCGTCAGGTCAATTTGCGCGTCGGCGTCGGTGTAAACACCCGAGGTGTCATAGATGCTAAAGGGCGCATTCTTTTCAGCACCCAAGCTGGTCGGTGTATCCGCCAGCGCCACTTCGCGCATCGGCACCCGGATATCTGCGCGAGAACCACGGACGTAAACCTTGCGCGAGCCAGTGATAGGCCGCGTCACATCTTCGGACAGCGCGGACGTCAGACGAATCAGGTCGGAAGGTTGTGCATTCATGGAGAGACCTTTGCTGTGGACAATTGCGGCGAGAAGTTCGCGGCTCATTCTAAAGGGTGTGTCGCATTTGCCGCCGAGCATCTTTTCAGCACGCCGTTGGTGCGGCTTGTGTTAGAAACTGTTCAGCACGGCCAGCCCAGTCTGAGCGTGCGTGCGCGAATCAACCAAAGCGGGTCAACACAAGTGGAACGTGTGGCTTGCGCGGACCGCTCTTGGCGCCCCACTGCTGGTTTTTACCGCGATCCATTGAAGGAGAATCTTATGCAGTCTGTCTCATCGCATCCTCTCTCGTTGCTCGCTTCCGCACTGCTGTTCGCGGCGGCCAGCACCAGCGTATTGGCCGAAAACAGTTGCGCGCGCGTTAGCACCTTCGATGTGGCTTCGCGCAGCGACAACCTGTTCCAAGCGGTGTTGATCTCGGTCGATGGCGAATTGCCCGGCCCGACCAATGCGGACTCGTGGCGCATCAAGCCTGGCACGCATACGCTCGCGGTCGCCGAGGCCATCGATTCCAATCGCTTCTCAGCGATCAGCAATCGCGCTCGCGACGGCAGCCAAGGCAATCGTTACAAAGAACTTACCCTCGTCGCCGAAGCCGGCATGACCTATCGCCTAGCCGCGCGCTTTCATCCAGACAAAGATAACCAAGTTCGCAGCGGTGGTTACTGGGAGCCGGTGATTTGGGCGAGCTCGGCTGAGGCTTGCAGTTAGCGTCGATGTGACCGTGGAAGCGCGGGAAGGCGCAATGCGGGGCGTGGCGTCTCCGCCGTTAAATCATCGCGCATGCCGGCGCTTCCACATCGGCGTGCAGGCGTGCAATCAATGGCAGCGTCATGCCAACCCCGCGTACACCGTCTGCACGTCGTCATCCTCATCGATCGCTTGCAGGAAAGCTTCGACCTCTTCGCGCTCAGCGGCACCCAAGGTGACCAGGGTTTTCGGGCGATAGCCGAGGTAGGCCTTCTGCACTTCGTAGCCGAAGCCGGGCAGGCTTTTTTGCACGGCATCCAAGTCCGTGGGTGCGGTGAAAAACAGCACTCCGGTTTCTTCTACGCTGAAATCGTCGGCGCCGGATTCGATGGCGGCAAGTTCGGGATCGGCATCGGCGCTGCGCGCTTCAGCTTCGACCATGCCCAAGAAGTCAAAATCCCACGATACCGAGCCGGTGCTACCGAGTTGGCCTTTGCGAAACAGCACGCGAATATTGGACACCGTGCGATTCAAGTTGTCGGTCAAGCATTCAACGATGACAGGCACCCGATGGGGTGCAAATCCTTCGTAGGTGAGCTTTTCGTAGTCGGCGCCGCCCTCCAACAGGCCGGCTCCTTTCTTGATGGCACGCTCCAGCGTCTCGCGCGGCATCGACGCTTTGCGCGCTTGTTCAACGGCCAAGCGCAAGCGTGAATTCATGCTGGGATCGCTGCCGCCGCGCGCGGCGACAGTGATTTCACGCACCAGCTTGGTGAACACGAGGCCTCTGGCACTGGCTGAGGTTGCCTTGATCTTGGTCTTCCACTGAGCGCCCATGGGCAACGCCTATTGCTTGAATTAGCCGAGCATTCTAGCGGTAAGGCAGCGCGGCGCTAGTCACATTTGCTGGGCTGCATCGATGCCTTCGCGCCTCGTCGCAGCCGCATTGGGTCGAACAATCCGCTGCTCAACGCGGCGCGTAGGCGCGTAGAAACAGGTCGACGACTTTGTCGATGTGCGCCTCAGCTTGTTCGTCATCGGGTGCTTCACAGATGCCAATCAGCATGCGCATGTGGCAAAGCCCTTTGACCAGGCAGAAAAAATGCCCAGCGGCCTCACGCGCGTCATCGACCCTGAGCGACCCCGCCACATTGGCTTGTTTCAGCATTGCCTCGAATTCGCTGAGGATCCGCTGCGGGCCGGCTTCAAAGAACAACGCGGCCAGTTTGCTGTTGGCAGGCGCTTGCGCTGCCATCATCCGGTACATGGTCACCGTTTCGTCGTTGGTGACCAAGGCATGAAACGCGCGCGCGATGGTCAACAAGCGGTCGCGAATGGCCATGGTGCCGGCCGCCCATTGGAAGAATGCATGCGGCAGTTGCTCCTCGCAGCGCGCTTTCACTGCTTCCCGAAACAAGGTGTCCTTGTCACTGAAGTGGCTGTAGACCGTGAGCTTGGAAACGCCTGCCTCAGCGGCGATCGCGTCCATGCTGACGCCATCCAGCCCGTGCACGGGAAACATGCGCTTGGCCGCGTCGAGAATTGCCGCGCGCTTCTCCAGATCCTTGGGTCGCCCAGGACCGACCGTCCGCTTTTTGGTGCTCGCCGTGGAAGGGCTAGGACTCAACGGCAATACTCGCTGGCGATGTTAATCGTGAGGCTCGGCATTGGGAGGCTCGGCATTGGGAGGCTCGGCATTGGGAACGTCGGCATCGGCAAATTCAGCACCATGAAATAGTGGACTACTCAGTTCGATAATTTTACTATACCGGCCAGTTCAGATACTACCGCCCGTCAGGTTAGGACCTTGCATGACCCGTCACCGTGATGTTTCGTTGTCCGTGTTCGCCGCTTGGACGGCGCTGTTTGCGCTCCTCGTCCAGCTCACTGGTTGCGGAGGCACTGGCGATGCAGAGCCGCCCACGCGACCCGCGATGGTGGTGCAGCCGCGACCTACGGCGGCTGATTTCGTTGTCTTTCCGGGCGAGGTGCGCGCGCAATACGAACCCGCATTGGGCTTTCGCATCGCTGGCAAGATCACCCGCCGCTTGGTCGATGTTGGCGATCAAGTGAAAAAAGGCGACCTGCTAGCCGAACTGGATCCCGAAGACGTGCGCTTGCAGGTGCAGTCGGTGCAAGCGCAGCTCACCGCCGCGCAAGCCGACTTGGACCTTGCCCGCAACGAGCTGGATCGGCATCGCGCCCTGCTGCAGCGCAAGCTCATCAGCACATCGTTGTTTGAGACGCGCGAGACCCAGTTCCGCGCCGCCCAAGCGCGCGCGTCACAGATCAAGGCCCAGCTGGACGTGGCCCAGAATCAAGCGGGCTATGCGCAGTTGCGCGCCAGCGACAGCGGCGTGGTGGCGCAGCGGCTGGCGGAAACGGGGCAAGTGGTCGCGGCCGGGC
>JBBQQV010000351.1:0-3914 GCA_038215505.1 Lysobacterales bacterium | reverse complement strand
CTGATCTCGATCACCGACGGCCAGATCTACCTCTCACCGTCGTTATTCGAACTCGGCGTGCTACCCGCGATCGACGTTGCCAAGTCGGTATCGCGGGTCGGCGGAAAGGCGCAGCACGGCAGCTACCGCGCCATCGCTGGCGACCTGAAGCTGACCTACGCGCAGTTCGAAGAGCTTGAGACGTTCTCGCGCTTCGGCGCCCGGCTTGATGGCGCGACGCGCAAAATCATTGATCACGGCAAGCGGATCCGCGCCTGTCTCAAACAAGCTCAGTTCGATCCGGTCGCGGTGCCGGCGCAGATCAGCGTGCTGTTGGCCCTGACATCCCACCTCTTCGACGGCGTGCCGCTGACGCACATGAGCGACGCCCAGACCGCCGTGCAGGCCGCCGCCGCAAGCATGGCAACGCCGCTGCGCGAGCGCCTGTCCAGCGCCGACACGCTGAGCGATGAGGATCGCGCAACGATCACCGCGCTTGCTGCCGAAGCGCTCAAGCCATTCCAGGTGGAAGTCGCCGAGCAGCCAGCCGGATGAGCGAATCAATCGCCGGCCTGCGCCACTCGATTGCAGGCGCACGCGACCTGCACGCCATCGTGCGGACTATGAAGGCAGTGGCCGCTTCAAGCATCGGGCAGTACGAGCGCTCGATGCTCGCACTCGCCGACTACGACCGCAGCGTAAGCGTCGGTCTGAGTGAATGCTTTCGACAGTCCCGGCTGTCGCCAGCTGCTGCGCAGATCCTTCCGCAACAGGATGGGGAAACCATCGGTGCCATCGTGTTTGGCTCCGACCAGGGGCTGGTGGGGCCGTTCAACGACGTCATCGCCGAACACACGATTCGAGCACTGGCTGCACTGCCCGGCACGCCTCGGGTCTGGGTCGTCGGCGAGCGCGTGCAGACGCGTCTGGCCGACGCCGGCGTCACGATTGCTGGGAATTACGCGGTGCCAAGCTCGATTGAGGCCATCGCGCCACTGGTTGGGCAGATTCAGATTGACAGTGAAGCCGACCTTGAGCGGGGTCACTACACGCGCGTCCATGTCTTTCACAACCGTCCAGCCTCAGGCTCGCTTTACCTGCCAGTCAGTCAGCGGCTGCTGCCGCTGGATGCAATCTGGCAACAGAAACTCGCCGCCCGCCCGTGGCCGCGCACTAGCTTGCCGGAGATCGTGGGCAGCGGCGCAACGACGCTGCGGGCATTGGTGCGCGAATACCTGTTCATCTCTCTGTTTCGCGCCTGTGCCGAATCGCTGGCCAGCGAGAACGCGAGCCGGCTGGCAGCAATGCAGCGCGCCGACAGCAACATCAAGGATCTGCTGGACCAGTTGGATGGCAGATTTCGTCAACTGCGCCAGAGCTCCATTGACGAAGAGCTGTTCGATGTCATCTCCGGGTACGAGGCCTTGTCGGAGCAGCGCGGCGAAGATCGGACGGGCCCGCGTGCCAGGCTGACGCGAACAGAGGTTTGAACAGAAAGCGCTGATCATCGGCCTCTTGCCAGCACTTTCCGGAGTCTGATCGCCAAGCAAGCGTTTGCGACTGTGGCCTGACGGGGGTCGCCTGACGGGGATCGCCTGACGAGGGTCGGCTGACGAAGATCGGCTGACGAAGATGGGCTGACCAGCCGTTCTTCTGAATCGGCGCCTCGCGTTGTGGACGCTGCCGCACCGACACGCTGATGCAACCCCCGTAGCGTTGCGGCACCGCCCATCCCCCTGAGGAGCACCGCATGAACCTTCGCCTGCTTACCCTGGCACTGGCCGTTTTGACAATGACCGCCTGCAGCACCTACGGCAGCGATTACGACGGCCGACGCGGCAGTCGCTACAGCGACAACCACAGCACCGGCTATCGCAACTGCTCCGACTGCGGTGTAGTGACCCGCATCGACCGCTATCGCGGGTCCTCACCTGGGAGCAGCGGTGGTGGCGCGGTTATCGGTGCTGTCGTCGGAGGCGTGCTCGGCAACCAAGTCGGCAGCGGCAGCGGCCGCACTGCCGCCACCGTGGCGGGCGCCGTAGTCGGCGGCATCGCCGGCGACCGTATCGAACGCAACGCCGACCGACTCGACTACGACATCACCGTGCGGATGGACGAAGGTAACAACCTCCGCCTCAGCCAGCACAACCTAAACGGTATCCGCGAAGGCTCGCGGGTGCGGGTCAGCAATGGCCGCGTCAGGCTCGAATAAAGCTCGCAGCCAAGCATCGCCCCTAACTGTGCACAGCATCGAAGACACTCATTTCAGCTGGCGGCCCGACCCGAATGACACGCTAGGACCGCGCTTTGCACTTGCAGACCGGCTGACCCAAATCCAGCGGCCGGCCAGCCCTAACACTGTTCGGTTAAGAACCTCGCGACCCGCTTACCCCTGCCGCCTAGTCCGGATTTTCGCCTGACGGGCTGCTCTCAGCCGCATTAAGAAACGCGGCATCGAGCTCATTACTAAACTCAATAATCTTGATCGGCTTGGTCAAGTAACGGAAGAACCCAGCCTTTAACCCCTTCTTGACGTCAAGCGGCATGGCATTGGCAGACAGCGCCATAACTGTAATGTGCGCCGTTGCGGTATCTTCCCGCAGAATTTTCATGACATCAAACCCGCTGATGCCGGGCAAATTGATATCCATCAAAATTACATCCGGACGCAACGCGTGCGCCATCTCGATTGCCTGATTACCATTAATTGCTGAAAATAATTTGATATCGCCACGTTGCGCAATCAATTGCTGGACCAGCAGCAAATTGGCTGGCTCATCTTCGACATAAAGTATCGTACGCTGCATCAACAATGCGTTTTCTGCCACTTGCTCCGGCTCATCATCACCGCCATTCCTTACCGCGCTTGCCAGCCCACTCGCAATCGACAATTCCTGGGCGCGTGTCGCGTCCAATTCGATCCAAAACGTGCTGCCGACTCCGACACGGCTTTCCACGCCGACTTCGCCGTTCATCAACTCCACCAGTTGTTTGGTGACGACTAGCCCGATGCCGCTACCTTCTTCAGTACCCGCCTCCCGTCCAAGCCGATTGAACGACTGGAAGAGTTGCGCCGATTGTTCCGGTGAAAGACCCACTCCGGTATCCTCAACGCTGATGCGAGTCCGGTTTTTGCCGCTCATTTCGCAACGAACAATGACTGCTCCGTTGAGCCGATTGTATTTAATCGCGTTTGACAACAAGTTGATCATCACCTGCTTTAGACGGGTCCTGTCGGCATGCACACAGTAGGCTTGATCATCGCTCGGGAACGTCATCTGTATTCGGCGCTTTTCTGCCAGCGGTTCGATCATCGACTGACAATCCTGCAGCAACATATAAAGCGATACCGGCTCCATCGACATCGACGCTTTGCCCGATTCGATAACTGCCAGATCGAGGATTTCATTGATCAGATTCAGCAGATGCCAGCCTGCCTTCAAAATCTCGTTGATCGATAGCTTTTGTGCCGCTGTCATTGTTTGTGGACTGGAGTCGATTAACTGGGCGAATCCAAGCACTGCATTAAGTGGCGTACGTAGTTCATGGCTCATACTGGACAGGAACTCCGATTTCGCCAAATTGGCTTGCTCCGCGACCGTCTTGGCCGTTTTCAGCTCGACGTTATGCTCGTTAAGCGATTTCTCGAAGATCTTGCGCTCAGTGATGTCGCGCGCAGCGGCAAACACGCCGAGCACGTTGCCTGCTACGTCCCTGTAGACCGACGCGTTGTACAGCACATCAGTTAATTTGCCACTCCGTTGACGAATGGTGAGGGGGTAGTCAGCCACAAAGCCCTCGGCGAACACCCGCTGGTAGCCGTCTTGGGCTTTTGCCGGTTCCGTGAAATAGCTTAAAAAGTCGCTGCCAAGGAGTTCCTCGCGCGGCACCCCGGTCACCTTCACGGTTGCCCCGTTCACATCCATGATCTTCCC
>JBBQQV010000350.1:0-3916 GCA_038215505.1 Lysobacterales bacterium | reverse complement strand
GATCTTCCCGTCCGGGCTGATCGTGACCAGCGGATCGAGGCTCGCTTCAATCAGGCTGCGCGCATATTGGGAGGCTTGCTTTTGCGCCGTGATGTCGCGCGCTGCGGCAAACACGCCCAGCACTTGGCCTTCTACATCCTTGTATACCGACGCGTTGTACAGCACATCCGTCAATTTGCCGTCCCTATGGCGGATGGTGAGGGCGTAGTCAGCCACAAAGCCCTCGGCGAACACCCTCAGGTAGCCGTCTTGGGCTTTTGCCGGTTCCGTGAAATAGCTTGAAAAGTCGCTGCCGAGGAGTTCCTCGCGCGGCACCCCGGTCACCTTCACGGTTGCCCCGTTCACATCCATGATCTTCCCGTCCGGGCTGATCGTGACCAGCGGATCGAGGCTCGCTTCAATCAAGCTGCGCGCGTATTGGGAGGCTAGCCTTTGTGCCGTGAAGTCGCGCGCAGCGGCCTCACTTGCCTGCCGGCTGATTTGTTCATGCGCCAAAAGAGCGAGGTTGCGGCGTCGCTGTCGCAAGGCCAGCACGGCGATGCACGTCAGCATGAAAGCAAAACTCGTGAAGACGATTTGCAATTTTCGATACTCTCTGGCTTGCCGCGTCGCCAATAATTCCCTTTCGCGACCCTCAAACTGACCCAAGATGGCGCGCACCGCCTCACCAGCGACACGGCCAGAGCGGGTCAACGCGGCAACATCGTTGGTGCTCAGGTTTTCCAATGACAATTGGCTATTCGACAACAGACTCACCCGCTGATCGACCGCCGCGCCCAGTTTTTTCAGAACGAGTTGCTGCTCGCTATTGTCGATGGTCAAGCCAACCAGTGCCTGCAGCGCGGCATCTACGGCCGCCAGCGCAACATCGCGTTCAGCCAGAAACATACGATCTCGGGTTAGAAAGTATGCCCACTGCCTGGACTCGGCACGGTCGGTTTCGGAGCGCAGATCCTCGATTGCAGCCAGCACTAGACGGGTGTCGTCGGCGGACTTTGATGACCAGAGTGGGGTTGTGACGCCGCGTGCGAAGCCAACTATTACCGCTAAAGCGAGTACCGCAAATCCCAACGCTACCAGCCTTGGCATCAGGGTTTTGGGAGCATCAGCCATTGACGTGCGACCTGCGCTAACAAACGTTGCCGTGGCAGCCTCGGCTCTGCTAAAAGCGTGCTGGTAACGGAGGATTTTCAGCCGTGTTGAGCGATCATCCGACCACTCGGTGCGTGAGCACGACCGACCACATGGAGGGTACTCCCATTTGGATACTTGATTAGCTCTGACCCGCAGTCGAGCGGCGCCGCATTCCGTTCTCCCATCGGCTGAGGATCGCGGTTAATCAGGTGTGGGTAAGGGTCCCCCACCCAGCAGGCTATTCAGGAGTGAGCTCAGCTGGCGGTTGCCTGCATATGCGAAATCCACGGCGGCAACGCCTTGGAGTTGGAGAAGGCAGGCGGATTGGTCGTAAGCGACGGCATCGCCTCCTCGACCTCACCTGCGCGCTCACAGCTGCTCGCGCCACAGCAACGCCAGATGACTGCGGACGCGGGCGAACCAAGACCACTGTTCAATATCCTCCAGGCTAATCTCGCGCGCATCCGCCAAATCGTTTGCAAACGACACCTTCAACGCGTCGACCAACGGATCGTCAAACACCGCCAGCACGATCTCGTAGTTGGGTTCGAATGAGCGGCTGTCGAAATTCGATGAGCCGATCACCGCCCATTGGCCGTCCACTGTCACCGTCTTGGTGTGCATCATCGTCGGCTGGTACTCGTAGACCTTGACCCCGGCTTCCAGCAACCGCCGGTAGCAGGTGCGACTTGCGTAGCGCAGCAGATCCGAATCCTGGTACTGCCCGGGAACCAATAAGGCGACCCGTACCCCGCGCCGCGCGGCTTCGGCGATACCCAGCTCCAGTTCCGGGTCGGGCACGAAATAGGGGGTGGCGATGCGCACTTCGTCGATAGCGATGTCACCCTCCCAGGAGACGTTCGACAGCAGGTTCAATGACTCGCGCGCGGCACGGATCGAGGACAGCATCGCCGGGAATATCTGCGCGCCATTGAGCAGCAACGTCGCGCGATTGCCAGACAGCAGCGGCGCGTCCAGGTTTGCCGCCAGCGTCACCGCAACCTCGGACACCTGCTGCAAGCTGGCGCTCGACAGTCGTCCCGGCGGAATATTGATCGCCTCCGAAGCCAGCCAGGAATACAGCGCCCGCACCAAGCTCAATGCGCCGACGACCGCAAGTCCGCAAAACAGCCATTTCCGCAACCGGGTCATGCGCGATGGCGCCGGAAAAAGACGGGCGATGCGGCGTCCCTTGTCTGAAAAATCAACAACAAGGCAGCGCTAGGCGATAGCCGTCACCCTGTGGAATTGATTTTGTCTTCATCCGGCGGCGGGTTGTTGGTGAATCGAGCAAACCGGCTCTTTTCCGAAAGCTTTACGCAGTTGCAGCAAGCGACGCTCAAATCGGCTTCGGTCGTGCGGCGACGCGATGGTGCGTTTGGCCAGTTCGGCAATCGCTTCCACTTGTTCAAGCAGAGCCTGCCGACGGCTCCGGCTGGCTGTCAGACTGGCGATGGTTTGCAGCGCGCTCAACATCCGCAGCATGATGCTGAGATTGCCCTTGGCGCTTTCCCGGATTTGATCGAAGGCTTCGCACAACAGGCTTTGAAAGCTGGGTCCGATGGCAATCACGCGCAGTTCGCCATCCTTGTAACGGTGCGATGCGGGAGTCTGCTGGGGTGCCAGCCGCGCCAGAATCATCGTCAGGTAATCCACACATGTCACCGCCGTCGTGGTGTCGTTGATGCCCGGCGAAAGTGCTTTCAACGCCACATCAACCAACTGTCGGACGCCAAAGGCCGCGTCCTGTTCCACTGTGCGATAGCGGCTGAGACTGAAAGCGGCCTGTAGCGCGGCCGTCGTCTCGGCGTCTGGCTGACTTTCGAGAGCAAGCGAAACCAGCGCGGTGTTCTGGACCACGAATTCGCCGATGCCACGCTCCATCCGCACGACGGTTTTCTGTTCGCGCGCCAAACGCAAGAGCGCGGTGTCGTCCACCTGTTGTATGTAGCCGCTCTGCACGGCCAGCACGGCATGCCACTTCGAACCAGTCAGGTCGCGCGCTGAAGGTTCATCATCGGCGTCGCCCGCTGCGCGTCCCAGTTGCTTCGGAAACAGCCGATCAATCGCCCGGAGGGTTTCGTCGGCAACTGAAGCGATGATGCTGGAGGCCTGAATCGAAGAGGCGACGTGATGGATAAAGAAGATCAGCACTCCCACGCCGGCGACCGCCAGCACGAAGCCAACAAAGACCGCTAGGTTTGGAACAAATGCGCCCTCGTCGCCGCCACGAATCGTCCGCAACACGATCAGGCAATAGGTAAAAATGCCCGCAAAGATTCCAAGCACCGCCTGGGTGAGGCGGCTGCTCATGAAGTTGCGCAGAATGCGCGACGTGTACTGACTGGAGGCCATGCTCAGCGCCACCAGGGTCATGGAGAACGTGACGCCCACGACCGACATCATCGAACCGGCAATCGTGGACAACATCCCGCGCGCGCCTGCCGCGCCAGCCCCGAATAACCGCGGCCATTGCGCCAGCCAGCGGTCAACCTCGGAGGAATCGGTCTCGATCAATGCCACCGCGAGCAGCACGCTGGCCGCGACGATGAGCGAAGGCAAGAACCAGAGGCTCGACCGCAGATTGCTCCAAAGAAGTTTGAGTTTAGTCATGGCTCAGAGCTTGCTGTCGTCCGTCGAATCGGGCTTGCCGGGGCGAACGCTGGTAATGGCGCCCAGCAGATTCTCTCCTTCCTCCACCGGCTTGGCTTGACGGGCCTGCTCCTCAAGGATGCCGGCCTCGTTGGACAACCCCGCTTCGGCCTTCGTGGAGACTGTGTCC
>JBBQQV010000349.1:0-3919 GCA_038215505.1 Lysobacterales bacterium | reverse complement strand
CACCGCCAGACAGATTGCCGACCAGCTTCTGCTGATCCTGGCCCTTGAAGTTGAAGCGGCCCAGATAAGCGCGTGATTGGATCTCGACACCGTTGATATTGAGGATGTCGGAACCGCCGGAAATCTCTTGCCAGACGTTGTGCTCGCCATCCAGCGAATCGCGACTCTGGTCGACGTAGGCAAGCTTCACCGACGGCCCCATCACTACCTCTCCGCTGTCGGCCTTTTCCTGCCCGATCACCATCCGGAACAAGGTCGATTTACCCGCGCCGTTGGGGCCGATGATGCCGACAATGCCGCCGTTGGGAATGATGAAGCTGAGGTTGTCGATCAACAGGCGATCACCAAAGCGCTTGCTGACGCCCTTGAACTCGATGACGTTGTTGCCCAAGCGCTCGCCGGGCGGAATGAAAATCTCGTTGGTCTCGTTGCGGCGCTGGTAGTCGACGGATTGCAATTCCTCGATCTTGGACAGACGCGCCTTGCCTTTACTGCGGCCGCCGCGGGCGTTTTGCCGGGCCCATTCAAGCTCTTTGCTGATCGCTTTCTGGCGCGCCTTCTCAGACGAGTCTTCCTGCTTAAGGCGCTCTTCCTTCTGCGTCAACCAGTCGGTGTAATTGCCCTTCCACGGAATGCCGCGACCGCGATCCAGCTCAAGGATCCACTCCGCCGCGTTGTCCAGGAAATAGCGATCATGGGTGACCGCCACCACGGTGCCGGGATAGCGTGCGAGGAACTGTTCCAGCCATTCGACTGACTCGGCATCAAGATGGTTGGTCGGCTCATCGAGCAGCAGCATGTCGGGCTTGGAGAGCAGCAAACGGCACAGAGCCACGCGGCGTTTTTCACCGCCAGATAGCTTATCGACCATGGCTTCCCAAGGTGGCAGACGCAGCGCGTCGGCGGCAACTTCGAGTTGCTGCTCCAACAAGTGCGCATCGCCGGAGGCCAGAATTGCTTCAAGTCGCGCCTGTTTGGCGGCGAGTTTGTCGAAGTCGGCGTCTTCGTCGCCATACGCCGCGTAGACCTTGTCCAATTCGGCCTGAGCCTGCATCACTTCGCCCACGCCTTCCTCCACCGCTTGGCGCACGCTATGGGTCGGATCAAGGCGCGGCTCTTGCTCCAGATAGCCGACCTTGATGCCGGCTTGTGGTCGTGCCTCGCCGATGAAGTCCTTGTCGACGCCAGCCATGATCCGCAGCACGGTGGATTTGCCCGAGCCATTCAAGCCCAGCAGGCCAATCTTGGCGCCGGGAAAAAACGACAGCGAGATGTCTTTGATGATTTGCCGCTTGGGCGGGACGATCTTGCTGACCCCGTTCATGGTGTAGATGTATTGCATGGCGTCGGCGGACTCTTGGTATGGAAGTGGGTGGGCTACCTGCTGCTAGCCCCAATACTTTTCGGTTACGTCTTCCGCGATCCGTTCGCCCTGATGCTTCGACAAGCTCAGCACTGGGTAGGCGCTGCCTATCGAAGGGCGCAGCCTTGAAGATTCGGGCTGTTGTGGTTCGATGCCTCACCACGAACGGCTAAAGCGAACAGTATTGCTGCTAGCCCGCCATTATCTGCCAACACGGCGGCCAGCGTCATGACATTGGCTGTCCCAACACATCCGCATTAGCTGTCCCAACACATCCGCAAACTGCCCGCAAATCGCCCTAATGCGGGTATTGACTACGGTCTGACTGCGCGGCGTGCGCGAAACGAAGGACTGCTCATGGGTAGGCGTTGGATCGTAAAGCTGCTGACGATCGGCGGATTGATGTTGCTCTTGTTGCTGCCGATGGCTGTTTTGCGCGACCTCGTGTCCGAGCGGCAGGCGCGCGGTGTGGAGGTGGCGGAAGGCATCGCAGCCTCCAGTAGTCGTGCGCAGTTGTTGGTCGGGCCGCTGTTGCTGATCGAGGCAACGCGCACGCTGCGTCGCGAGCGAGTGGTGACCGAGGCCGGCAGCATGCGCAGCGTGGTGGAGTCGGTCAAGTTAAGCGAACAACTGTTGGTGCCACCCACCCAACTCTCGATCAACGGCACTTCGCACAGCGAGCGGCGCGGTCGCGGTGTGTTTACCAGCCTGCTGTATCACGCCGAATTGGATGTGGCAGCGCAATTCGAGCTGCCGTTGCCGCCCGTCGTCGAGGGCGATCTGCTGGGCTACCAGATCAACACGATGCGCGTGCTGCTCGGTGTGGGTGACAGCCGGGGCATCGGTTCGATCAAGCTTGCCGTCGCGGGCGAGCCACTGGAAGTCGAACCCGGAGCGATGGGCGTGGCTTGGCAAACGCAGGGGCTGCATGCAGAGCTGCCGCCAGCGTTGTGGTCGCAGCGTCAGCTTTCTACGCAGATTACCTTGGCGCTGAGCGGCACCGACAGTTTGGCGGTGGTGCCGATCGGCGATGAGACCACGGTCACCCTGCGCAGTGATTGGCCGCATCCGGGCTTTTCCGGTGAGCATTTGCCCAGCCGACGGAACATTTCTGCCAGCGGCTTTGAGGCGGACTGGAGCATCTCGCGGCTTGCCAGCCGAGCCCAGCAATCGCTGGCGCAATGCGGCGCGGCCAGCGCGGCATGCGACGACCTCCCCCAGACTGCACTCAGCGTGCGCATGGTCGATCCGGTCGACCGCTACCTGCTGACCGAGCGCGCACTTAAATATGCATTGCTGTTTCTCGCCTTGGTGTTTGGGGCGGTGTTTTTCGTCGAAGCCTTGCGCCAGGTCGAGGTGCATCCGATCCAATATGGCTTGACCGGACTGGCGCTGGCGGTCTTCTACCTGCTGTTGCTGGCATTGGCCGAGCACATTGGTTTCGCGCTGGCTTATCTGTTTTCGGCCTTGGCATGCGTCGCCGTCATCGCGCCTTACATGAGCGCGGTGCTGGGTGATCGCAAACGCGGCGCAGGTTTTGCGGCCCTCGTGGCGGCGTTGTACGGACTTCTTTATGGCGTCTTGCAATCCGAGGATTACGCCCTGCTGACGGGTGCGCTTGCCCTGTTTGCCTTGCTCGCCGGAGTGATGATGGCGACGCGTCGCTTGAACTGGTTTGCCTTGGGTCAAGCGCGGTCTTAATTGAGAGTGCCGGTGCCAGATCGAGTTTTACACGCGCATGCTTGCCACTGCGTTGAACTCGTCTGGCGCTGCTGTTGGCACTGACGCTAATACCCTTGGTTACATCGCTAGAATGCGGGCGACTCGGACTTGCCTAGAGGAGTTCAACCTATGCCGCTCTTCAGCATCGTTGTGGTGCATTACCAAGGAGTCAATTCACAGGAAGTATTTCTGCGCGGAATCGCCTCTTTGCAGGCGCAGACGCTGCAGGATTTCGAGATTCTCTGCTACCACGACGGCCCCTTGTTGGACCCGGCGCTCGACTTTCCGGTGCCGATCATCGGCAGCGAACAACGCCGCAACGATTGGGGCCACAGCCTGCGCGATCGAGGCATCCGTGAGGCCAGCGGTGATTACATCCTCCATTTCAATGCCGACAACGTGCTGTTCCCGAACGCGCTGGAAGAAATCGCCAAAGAAATCGGCCGACCGTCGCGGCTGTTTGATCGCCAGCGACAGCCACTCGACAGCAACGACATCATCATTTTCCCGATTCAGATGTGGGGCTTGGTGAAGTTTCGCGAACACACGCTACAGATGAAGGGCAAGCGTGACTTCTACCTGATCCTGACCGGCATTCCACCGCACCAACTCAACATTGATTGCATGCAACTGGTGATGAAGCGGGAACTATGGCTGGCCGAAGGTGGTTGGCACGACAAGCGCGAAGCCAGCGACGGCATCATGTACGAAGAGTTTGCCGCCAAATATGGTTATCGGGTGGTAGGCCCGGTCCTTGGCGCGCACTACTGAGACGTTTGAGCGAGCGGCGTTTGAGCGAGCGGCGGTTGTGGGAGCGGCGGTTGTGGGAGCGGC
>JBBQQV010000348.1:0-3927 GCA_038215505.1 Lysobacterales bacterium | reverse complement strand
GGCTTTACCGCCGGAATAGCTGTTCGCGTTGGAGTGAACGCCTTTGGCGTCGCTCAACTTGAACTACATGCGGTAGCTGTTCGGTTTACCGCGTTCGTCAGGGGTGGTAATGGCTGAGATTTCCAGGCTCGGGAAGTATCTGATTCGTCGTGAGCTCGGGCGCGGCGCGATGGGGGTGGTGTACGAAGGCTTCGACCCCGCCATCGAGCGTACGGTTGCGATCAAGACCATACGCGCAGAGCAGTTCGAGCCGGCCCAGATGACCGAGATGCTGGCACGTTTCAGGCGCGAGGCACAGGCAGCCGGACGCCTGAATCATCCGAACATCGTCGCAATCTATGAGTACGGGGAGGATGGGGCCGCCGGCGCTGCGCCGACCGCCGATCCGGATGCCACGGTGATCGACGCGCCTTCGGCCGCAGCAGCATCGAAGATCGCATATATCGCGATGGAATTCATCAAGGGGCGTGAGCTCAAGGATTACTTTGACGAGAACCGACGCTTTCCGATGAAGGAAGTCGGCCGCATCATGGGCGAACTGCTCGGCGCGCTCGGCCACGCGCACAGCCATGGTGTAACCCATCGTGACATGAAGCCTGCGAATGTGATCCTGCTCGACGGCGGAACGTCTGTAAAGGTGGCGGATTTCGGAATCGCGCGGATCGAAACCTCCGAATTGACGCAGGCGGGTACCGTGCTTGGCACGCCTTCCTACATGTCGCCTGAGCAGTTTCTAGGACAAACAGTGGACGGTCGCAGCGACCTGTTTTCCTGCGGAGTCATCCTTTATCAGTTTCTCACCGGGGAAAAACCGTTTACCGGTGCGGTCACCACAATCATGCACAAGGTGCTGAAGGAAGAACCGCTTGCGCCTTCGATGTTGAACGCAACCCTGCCGCCTGCCTGGGATGCGGTGGTCAGGAAGTCGATGGCCAAGAACCCGGATCAGCGTTATCAGAATGCTGCCGAGTTTGCGCAGGCGATTCATGACGTGATCGATGGAAAGCCGGCGGGCCAGGCTGATGCGACGCTGGTCGATTTGGGCGACGCGACAATGCCGGGCGTTGCCCGTTCGGGAGCAGCGGGCGATCCATCGTCGCCGCCTCCGTTGCCAGCGGCAGCAGTCGCCAATCCGATCGCGCCGCCGTCGAGCGGGCGCAAGTCCGGCCTGGTGCTGGCGGCAGTTGCGGCGACGCTGGTTGTCGCCGGCGCGGCTTACGTTGCGCTCACAAAGAAGCCGGAGGCGCCTTCGCAGTCGGCCGGAGCACCGGCAATGACAACGCCGCCTGGCCCCGCCGCAGTTGCCGCGCCACCGCTCGCGCAGCCGGTCGCGGTCGCTGAACCACCGTCGGAGCCAGGCACGATGACCATCAGCGCTTTGGGCCTGGCCGACTTGGCCAAGTTCAATGGCGACGCGGCTGCGGCCGGGGCCGAGGCACGCGCCGACGCCAAACGCCAATTGGTCGAAAAAGCGCTTGGGCTGTACGTGGCACAGGAGTCGCTGGACAAGAACTACGACTGGGTTGCAAAGAACATGCTTTCGCGATCCGGCGAGTTCATCAAGGCCACCTTGTCGGAGGATGCGCCGCAGACGGGCAAGGATGGCCTCGTGGCGTTAACCACCCGCGCCACCATCAAGGTGCGCGATGTGCAGAAATCGCTCAACCAGATGAGCGAGAAGGAGCGCGTTGACTTCATCCGGAACAACGGTGATCCGAAGATCTCTGTTGAGATGCTCATACGCAACGCGGAGTCGACCCAGCCGATGCCACCGGCGCGCTCCCAACTGGCGGAGAACATGATAAAGGAGCGAATCAAGTCCTTCGGCTTCCGCGTCTGGGTGACAGACGGCGAGGCCAAGACCGGTGCCTCTGCAAAATCGGCCGACTTTCACATCTTAGGCGAGGTCAAGGTCAAACTGCTGTCGGCCAAGCTGGCCGCTTCCGGGCTTACGATCACCAAGACGGCACTGACCTCCTGGACCATCAAGGCGATCGACAAGTCCACGGGCGAAGAGATCTATCTCAACACGACCATGCCCAAAAGCACCTCATGGGCCAACGAGGACTCGGCGCTGGCTGACATAGGCAAACAGGTTGGCGACGAATTTTCGAAAAAGTTCTTCCTGGCGCGTTTCAATTTCGGCACCCAGAAGGTTAACCTCAACGTCGCCGGGTTGCCCGTTGGCGCGAGTGCTGCGGTGCTGCGCGAGTTACGCGGCCTTCGTGTAGTGCTGGACGCCCGCGAGATCGCGGCCGGAAAGTATGCCCTCGAGTTGCCTGACGGCAGCGCCACTGACCTGATTGCAGAGGGAGTGGCCAAGCCACTGAACGCCAAGCTTGGTCAACCTTGCTTCGCTTCCTCCGGTGCCGCAGGTGCGGACATCAACGTCTCCTTCGCCGCAGTTTGCGCAGTTGAGGCAGTGCGCGCTCGATTCGAAACAGCGCCGCCGGCAGGACTGTTGTCGGCCCCTGAAGGCCGCAACCGGACAGTGAGAAAAATCGCCTGAGATCTGCTTTCGGAGGAAATGCTCCGGAGATCAGCCTCGCACCGTGAACTCCACGATTTCCGCGGAAGATTCCGCAGCGCTGTGGCCAAAAATGATCTGGCCGGAGCCACGCAGCATCAGTTCCTCGCGCCGCAGGCTCATCTCCGCCTCACCCTTGACGGTCACGAAGGTGCCGTTGGTGCTTTGGTCGGACAGAAAGAACTTGTCGCGGCGTTTTTCGATGCGCGCATGGTTGCGCGAAGCCTTGGGGTCGGCGATGACGAAGTCGCTGCCGGCGTCGCGTCCAAGAGATACGCTGGTGCGGGTCTGATTCATCACGATTTCGCGACCGCCATGCTTCAACACCAGTACTGCCTGCGACTGCGGTGTGCTGACCGATTGTGCCGTCATTGTCAGGTCATCACCCTCCTGCCAAATGACTTCGCAGACCGCGAGGTCGTCGGCCTTGCCCTTGACGGCCAGCGCTGCGATGTCACGCGTGCCCATGCGCAACGCGGGTGACAACTGATCCACCGTACTCCGGGTGGTGAAGATCTGCAAGCCTTTGGCGAGACCAGCCATACGTGCGGCGGTGTTGACGGTGTCGCCGAACACATCCGCGTTTTCCTCGATCACAACGCCCGCATGGAAGCCGACACGGATCTTGCGCTTGGCGCCATTGACAGCTGGCAGTTTGTCGATCCGCGTCTGCATGTCGGTGGCGGCAATGAAACCGCGATCAGCGCCATCGAACACGCACATGATCTCGTCGCCGATGGTTTTTATCACGCGACCGCCATGGCGTGCGGTCACAGCTGACATCTCGACCAAGGCTTCGTCGATCATTGCCTTGGCCTTGGCATCGCCCAAAACTTCGTAGAGTTGCGTACTGCCGGCAATATCGGCAAACAACACCGCAACGATCTTTTCCTGCAGCGCAGCTCCAACGAGCTGGGTCGGTTCGGAAGGGGCGATCATGCCGGCTCGAGCGACCAGCGCAGGCTTGAACTCAGGCAGCTGCGCGCAGCTTGGCCTGGGCGGCAGAAGCGTGCAGCGATGCATAGGCTGAATGTGCAGCCGCCTCCGCCTGTCCGACCCTGACCGCATGGCCCATGTCCATCAGAACCGAGCCCAACGCAGAGAGGCACAGCATCACATTCTCGGGCTTGCACGAATAACCCATCAGTCCGAAACGCCAGATCTTGCCAGCGAGCGGCCCAAGGCCGGCACCGATTTCGATGTTGAACTCGTTCAAGAGGCGTTTGCGTACTTCACCTTCCGATTTCTGCAGGCTTTCGGGAATCTTGATCGCATTCATTTGCGGCAGGCGGTATGCCTCCTTGACCAGAAATTCGAGCCCCATGGCTTCGAGGCCGGCCTTGAATGCAAGGTGATGCCGCATGTGACGCGCCCAGGAATTTTCCAGCCCCTCTTCCTTC
>JBBQQV010000347.1:0-3928 GCA_038215505.1 Lysobacterales bacterium | reverse complement strand
GGTCTTGCTTGCGTCACCCGCAAGCGTCAGTTTCGAATTCCGATCCAGCCATTGACCAACGCTTCCGCGCAAGAGCGGTCGGCGACTCGACGCGCGCAGTCTTGAACATCGCGGGAAACGGCTTGACTCTAAATCCAACTGAGTCGACACGGCCGGACCACGCGGCCGCGGACACCTTTACTCCGGATTCCGCCGTGCTCCATCCAGGCTACGTCGCTGGCACTTTTTTCGGAGCAGTCAATGCTCAGTTTGATCGTTGCTGGCCGTTGCGCTGGTCGTCTCGAATGAATCCTTGAAAATCCGGTTGTTCAATCCAAGCCCGCGCCAGTGCTGCAGCAGGGCCACCAGTGCGGCGGGCTTCTGTGTGGCGGGAGCCTGGCCGGCTTGGCCGGTGCGGTTTATGCCGTGGCAGCCGTCGCAGGTGCGGATCTCGCCGGGCTGCATTCCGAGCCAGAAGCGTTCGCGGACGACTGGCGTGCCGTTGGGCGCGGTGGTCTGCCAACTCAATGCGCGTCGGGCCGGCACGAACAGCGCGCTTGAGCCATCGAGAAAGATCGGCGTGCTGCCGGCGGGGCCGGTCGGGTTGGGCAGGTTCAGGCTGGTCGCGTTGGGATCATGAAGAAATCGCGCCAGCACCCGACGACCCGGATTGGGGCTGACAGTGCCGCCGATACCGCGGACCTGATCGCCTTGCAGCATCTGAAAATGCGCGATGTCGTAGATCGCGCCGCCGCTGCCGAGAGTCTGTACGCCGCCTGGCACACGCAGGTTGAACGGTTGCTGGCGATCTACGTCATCGCGAGCGGTCTGGTTTCGCACAACGATGACGGCCAACTCCCGCTCGCGCAGAAACTGGCGAAATGACTGAGGATCGACCGCCGCATCGTTGAAGGCCTGCAGATCGGCCGCGCTCAGCGCAGGTTCGGTGGTGACAGGTGGCACCGGGGTGGCTTTGATCTCGACGGCAGACATCTCCCACAGCTCGCCGCTGTAGCTGATCATCGAATCAGGATTCCAGAAGTTCACCGTTTTGCTGATGCCTGCGGTCAGCAGCGAGGCCGGGCGCAGGAAGCCACCATCGGGTCCGAGCACCTTGAGCCGGAAGCGATGGTTGGGAATCGGCGCACCCGGCGTACCAATGTCAAAGACGCCGCCCTGTTCATCAGCGTGACTGACCATGATCCGCCCATCGCTAAGCACCAGCGGATTGCGGTAGTGACCACTGTGCGTGGGGCCGGGCGTGGTGCTGGCGGTGCTGCGCGGGGTCAGATATTCGATGACGATGTCATCTGGATTGGCACTCGGCGGCGAGAGCAGACGCACCAGCTGGCCGGAGGCATGGGTGTCGAACTCGGGCGCGTCGATCGCCAGGTAACGGCCCGCCTGCGCCGGATCCTCGGTCAGTTGAAACAGGTTCTCGACCGGATTCGGATTGCTGCGTCCGCTGACCGCCGAAATGAACTCGGTCAGGTTGTTGTCGTTGTTGAAGCTGCGATCAAAGTAGCTGAGCAATTCATGCCGACCCAGATGATTCAGAAATTCGGCGGTGCTGCCGTCCTGCGCCAGTTGCCAAGGAAAGAAGTTGTTGAAGCGGTGGCCGTTCAGCGTGCTGCCGTTGGCGGCGACGCGCGGCTCCGGATAGACCTCGGTCAGGTTGGGCAGGATCGGCGCGTCGGCCGCCTCGCTGGCCCAGTCAAAATTGCCGTTGGTATTGCCGGCAACTTCAGCTTGCTGATCACGCTGCAAGTGATCCCAGCGGGTGAACAGCAGGCGGCCGAAGCTGTCGATCAACGGATCGAAATCGCCAGAAGGCGCGTGATCGAGCAGCTTCAGATCGCCATTGGCAGAATTCAACTGCCACAGGCCGGTCACCGTCGCTGTCGACTCGTACTCGTCGTGTTGCGGATACAGATGCGCAGCGCCTGAGCGCGGGCGATCGCTGGCGAATACGATGCTGCCATCGCTCATGTAGGCCGCGTTGACGTTGTTGAATGCGGGCTGCAAGGGCACCGCGGTGATCACTGCCGGCTGACCCTGCTGCAGGCCAGTCACTTCATACATCTGCCAGCGATAACTGAGCACTTGGAACCGGTTGGGCGGCGCGCCGATCACCATCGAAAAAATCGCCTTGTTGCCGGACCAGTGCACATGTGGATCGCGAACGGCAATCGAGTTGGCGGCCTGGAAGCCGCTGTTGCCCAGCCCGGCTTCGGCAGTCAGATTGCGCAAAGTACCGTTCGGATAGCGAATCCACAGATCGCCACCGCGATAGACCGACTGCAGACCGGGAAAGTGATTGGCGAAGGTCGCGCCGATGGTGGCGAAGTCGACCGGCACCGGCACTTGGGTGACGAACATGATCGGATGGGGAGTCGAACCCGTCGATGGCAAACCGCCAGCGATCAGGCTGCTCGAGAACAGCAGGCTTGCAGCGATCCAGCGGCGCATCGGAATCCCCCCAAACGTTGACCTATCGCGGTGTCGGCAGCGCTCGCTGCTTTGATAAGGCGGACACATTCTGCGATTTTTTGACTACAGCAAAGTAAGTCCGTCGCGTATTGAACGGAAAAGACACGGAAAAGGGGACACGGAAAAGGGGACAACCGGAAAAGGGGGCGGGGCAGTTAAGCCTGTTGCCGTTCGCTGCTCGCCCACCCGCGCGAACCCACGTTTGGCGCACGGATTTCGTGGCCGCAGCCGTCACGCTGGCCCAGTCGGCCGCGTCGAGGGCAACATGAAAGCGCACCACGCGGCCCGCGAATGGGGCTGCAGGCAGACCGGGAGACTATCGATGAGCGGACTGTGTCCACACCATGGCAAGGCACTTTGCCTCCGGCGTGTCACCGGTGCTCGGTAGATCGAGAGCTGCCCGCAATGTCAGGGGCTCTGGCCGGTGCCGGCGACGGTCGCATCGCTGGTCGGGCACGCACTGCGACTGGCTGCGCTCGCGGCCCTGCCTCCGGCCCGGCCATTCGCCGCTCTGCCCTGCCCGGTGGATGGCTCAGGCATGCGCGCTCAGGCATGCGCGCGCTGCGCAGTCATGGTGTCGAGATCGACCTGTGCGCGCGCTGCCACGACGTCTGGCTTGATGCCGGTGAGCTTGAGCAGCTGCTGGCGCTGAATCAACCGCAGGAGGATTCCGCCGCCGACGAGGTGCTCGAAGGCGCGATCGATTTCGCCCTTGAGTTTGGCGATGTGGCGCTTGGACGCCGCGACATCAGCTGCATGCCGAGGGGGCGGTCAATCGGCGCTACCACGTCTGATCCGGGCCTCATCCTGGTCGAGATCGAATCGCCGATCAACAGCCGCATGCGCTTGCCGGAGCGACCGGACCCGACCCCGCTGGTGGAAGCGGGTGCTGGAATGCTTGACAGCGCGGGTGAAGCCATCGGCGCGGTGTTCGAGTTTGTCGGCGACGCGCTGTCAGGGTTGTAGCAGCCGGCGAACAGGGTCAGAGCACTTTGACCTATCCGCCCCCGTTTCGGGCGAACGGGGCGAACGGGGTCACCATTTCGCGCTACGCCCAATGCGGATCCGGCAAGCTCATGAAGCTTGAGTGCAAACCTTCATCCCACGACTTCCGCAGAGCGTTCCAGTAGGGATCATCGTCCTTCATCACGGTGTGCAGCTTGAGCGTGAGCGAGCCTCGCTCGTAGACGAGCAGATCGATAGGTGGCGCGACGCCAAGATTGCTCTTTACCGTCGAGTCCATCGACACCAGCGCGCATTTGGCGACAGTAGCAAGCGAGGTATCGAAGCGCACGATGCGATCAATGATCGGCTTGCCGTACTTGAATTCACCGATCTGCAGATACGGCGTCTCCGGCATCGCCTGGATGAAATTGCCTTCGCCGTACACCTGGAACATGCGTAGACGTCGACCTTTGATCTGGCCGCCGATAAGCAGGGAGGCACCGAACCCCGCGCC
>JBBQQV010000346.1:0-3938 GCA_038215505.1 Lysobacterales bacterium | reverse complement strand
AAGGAGCAACTGCATCGCTATATCGCGATGCTGATTCTGTTTGGCGCCAACATCCTGTTCTGGGCACTGTTTGAACAGGCCGGCTCGTCGCTTAATTTCCTCGCCCGCGACTTTGTCGATATGCCGACCGTGTTCGGCTATCAGTTCCACTTCACCATCTTCCAGTCGGTCAATCCGGTCTTCATCATTCTGCTCGCCCCGGTGTTCGCGGCAATGTGGCCGGCATTGGACGGCAAGCAGATGAACCCGTCGATTCCGCGCAAATTCGCCTATGGCTTGATCGGCGCTGCGGTGGGCTTCTATGTGTTGGTTTTTGCGATCCAGAACAGCGTGGGTGACAACGGCAAGATTTCCTGGTTGTGGCTGACGCTGACCTACTTGATCCACACCATGGGCGAACTGTGCCTCTCGCCGATTGGCTTGGCGATGGTGACCAAACTGGCGCGGCCGCAGGAAACGGGTCTGGCGATGGGCGGATGGTTCCTGTCGATTGCGATGGCGAACTTCGTTGCCGGGCGCATCGCGGCCATCGCTGCAGGCGGCGGGCATGGCGAAACCGCCAGTTCGCTGGTGCAGTACGCCGACGTGTTCAATCAGATGTTCCTGCTCGGCATCGCCATCGCGATTGCGTTCTTCCTGTTCGCACCGCTGATCAACCGACTGATGCACGGCGTCAAGTAAACGCCGCGCGCTGCTGCATTGTTTATCGATGCATCAGCGCATCCAGCAACGCATCAAAACGCTTGACCTCGGCTGCACTCAGCGAATCCAGCAGTTGGCGCTCATAGCTGAGCGCCAGCGGCACGATCTGGTCGTAGATAACGAAGCCAGCTGCTGACAGCGCCAGCACCGAACGTCGGCGGTCATCGCTGTGGATGTCGCGCAGTAGCAGCCCGCGGTCGATCAGCGAATTGACCGCGCGGCTCACCGCCACTTTGTCCATCGCCGTATGTTCGGCCACTTCCATTGCCGACAGGTTCGGATAGCGCCCCAGCACCGCCATCACCCGCCATTCGGTGACGCTGACCCCAAAGCGCGCCTCGTACAGTGCCGCGATCTCGCTGCTGATGCGGTTGGAAAGCACGCTCAGCCGATATGGAAGAAAGCGATCCAGCTCAAGGATCACCCGCTCAGGCTTGGCACCCTCAAATCGGGCACCATCAAATCCGGCACGATCAAGGTCGGCATGATTGGATCGGGCTCGATTCGGCTTAGACTCTTGCATTGCGCGGTGCCTTGCATTTGGTTTCATCTGAAACTATTGTGGGCCAGCTTGGCGCGCACGCCACTGGCAGGGTCTGGGAGGACTTCGATGAACGCAACGGTCGACACCGGCAACAGCCGGATCAGTTTCGACAATCCAATGGGTATCGACGGCTTTGAGTTTGTCGAGTTTGCCTCACCGCAACCCGACCATCTTCACGACTTTTTCAAGAAGCTGGGCTTCGTCCAGGTCGCCCGGCACAAGACCCGTCCGATTCACACCTATCGGCAAGGCGATTGCACGTTCCTGATCAACGAAGATCCGGATTCCTTCGCGGCTGATTTTGCTGCCGAGCACGGTCCCAGCGCCTGCGGTTTCGCCATCCGCGTCAACAAGCTGGCCGAGTGGGCGCGGGTGCAGGCGCTGAAGAACGGTGCCGAGCAAATCGGCGAGCGGGAACTCACCAAGGCAGTCGCCGCGCCGGTCATCAAGGGCATCGGTGGCTGCATGCTTTACATCGTTGATCGTTACGACGAGCAAGGCACCATCCACGATCCCGACTACGAGTGGCTGCCGGGCGTCGAGCGCATGCCGAAGGGATTCGGTCTGACCTTCATCGACCATCTGACCCACAACCTGTTCCACGGCAACATGGCGAAGTGGGCCGACTATTACCAGCGCCTGTTCAACTTCCGCGAGATTCGTTACTTCGACATCAAGGGCGCCAAGACCGGACTGGTGTCAAAAGCCATGACCGCGCCGGATGGCATGGTCCGCATTCCGTTAAACGAGTCGAATGATCCGAAGTCGCAGATCAACGAATATTTGAATCAGTACAAGGGCGAGGGCATCCAGCACATCGCCTGTTTTACCGACAACATCTACCAGACCGTCGAGACCATGCGCGCCCATGGCGTCGAATTTCTCGACACTCCCAACACGTATTTTGACGTCATCGATGAGCGCATCCCCGCGCACGGCGAAGACGTGGAGCGCCTCCGCGCCAACAGGATCCTGATCGACGCCGATCCAGAGACTAAACAGCAGAAGCTGCTGCAGATTTTCACCCTCAACGCAGTGGGCCCGATCTTTTTCGAGATCATCCAACGCAAAGGCAATGAAGGGTTCGGCGAAGGCAATTTCCAGGCCTTGTTTGAGAGCATCGAGCGCGATCAGATGCGGCGTGGGGTGCTGTAGTCGGAATTAGCCTGAGGCCATCCGCTTAAAGCCCCTCTCCCCTCGGGAGAGGGGTTGGGGTGAGGGGCATTCATGCCAAGAACCAACCGACCGCCGCTAGCCACCATTGCTCTTGAAGTCGCCCGCAGCTTGCGCGGCGCGTCCACCGACGCTGAGCGCGTGCTCTGGCGTCGGCTCAGGGCGGGGCAGCTCGAAGGCCTACGCTTTCGCCGGCAGCATCCGATTCCGCCCTATACCGTCGACTTTTATTGTCACGCCGAACACCTAGTGATCGAGATAGATGGGTCGCAGCACAACGACGCTGTCGATGCTGCGCGCAGCCGCTTTCTGGAGTTACGTGGATTGCGGGTGCTGCGGTTCTGGAACAACGATGTGCTCGGCGATACTGACGCGGTGGTCGCGGCGATCTTTGACTTTGTGGCGAAGTTGCCCCTCACCCCCAACCCATCTCCCGATGGGAGAGGGGCTTTAGACCTCACCCCAACCCCTCTCCCGATGGGAGAGGGGCTTTAGATTCCGCGAGGCTGCATGACCATCGAATACCAATCCGGCTTCGCCAACGAGTTCGCTACCGAAGCCATCCCCGGCGCTTTGCCAGTTGGCCGCAACTCACCCCAAAAAGCGCCGCTCGGGCTCTATGCCGAGCAGCTCTCAGGCACGGCATTCACGGCCCCGCGGCACCTCAATCGGCGCAGTTGGTTGTATCGAATTCGCCCAGCGGCGCTGCATGGCGCGTTCGCAGCAATGGCCCAGCCGACCTGGATCAGTGAGAGCGAACCCGCGCCAGTCACGCCTGAGCAATTGCGCTGGGACCTGCGGCCCATGCCCGACGCAGCGACCGACTTCATCGAGAGTCTGTTCACCGTCGCCGGCAATGGTTCACCGGCTGCGCAAACTGGCATCGCAATACATCTGTATGCGGCCAATCGCGCAATGAACGGTCGCTATTGCTACAACGCCGACGGTGAAATGCTGATCGTGCCCCAGCAAGGTCGCTTGCGTATCGCCACCGAGTTCGGGCTGATCGTGGTCGAGCCGCAGGAGATCGCGGTGATTCCGCGCGGCGTGCGCTTTGCAATTCATCTGCCCGATGACGAGGCGCGCGGCTATGTGTGCGAAAACTTCGGCGCTCCGCTGCGCTTGCCTGATCTTGGGCCGATTGGCAGCAATGGCTTGGCCAATCCGCGCGACTTCCTGACCCCGGTGGCGGCCTTTGAAGACCTGACCGGCGAGTTCGAATTGATTGCTCGCTTTCAAGGTCACTGCTGGCGTGCGCCGGTCGGCCATTCGCCGCTGGATGTGGTCGGATGGCACGGCAACTACGCGCCCTACAAGTACGACCTTCGCAGGTTCAATACGATGGGCTCGATCAGTTTTGACCATCCCGATCCGTCGATTTTTCTGGTCCTGCATTCGGCCAGTGACACGGCGGGCACCAGCAACCTGGATTTCGTGATTTTTCCACCGCGCATTCTGGTGGCCCAAGACACCTTCCGGCCGCCGTGGAAAAATCACGAAATCCAGGTTGCTGGTGCCC
>JBBQQV010000345.1:0-3941 GCA_038215505.1 Lysobacterales bacterium | reverse complement strand
AGTGGCGATCAAGCATCGCGCCTTCCGGCGCTCCCACAAGTGCCCAGATCAGACTTGGCGGCTTATGCCAGCAGGTGCGCTTGAATGTGGCCAACGATGCTTGTCTCGATCGGCTGCCGCTGGAGGCCATCCTGTTTGACGGCGCGCGTGTGCAGCAGCGCACTTCGATCCATCTCAATGCGTAGGCGGCAATGCTCGGCTGGGAGATCGTGCAGCTCGGCCGCTTGGCGGCAGGCGAGCGCTGGCAAACCGGTCACTGGTCGCAGTCGACGATGCTGCATCGCGGGGGCCGGTTGTGTTGGTTGGAGCAAGCCGAGTTGGCGGCGGATTCCCGCTTGCGCGACTCGCCGCTGGGGTTGGCAGGTCGGTCGGTATTCGCCACTGGGTGGGCAAGCTCGCCTGCGATGACCGCCGCGCAGACTGATGCAATCGACCTGGCACGCACCGTGACGGTACGTTATTCCCCGAATAGCGGCGAGGGTCAGCTGCACTCTGGCGTCACCTGGTTGCCGGCGCCGGCCAATCTGTTGCTGTTGCGCGTGCTGGGGCAAACCGCAGGCCAAAACACGCTACGCCGGCTGGCGTTGCAGTTGCCCGATTGGATAGCGGAGGCAGCCACGATCACACCCATCGCTACCCGCAATTTCAGCCCCATGCTGGCGATTCTGGCGTCGCGCCACGAACCCAATACAGCCGGCTGTTTCGCTCATGAGCAGCCTGGCAAACTCGGTTTTGCCAACCCGAAGCAGTCACTCACACCTAGCCCGGACTTTTCATGAATCGCGCACGCCCTCGTTCGGCGGCTTCGCCGCTACGCGAGGCTTCCGCCCCGATGTCTCCTGACCGCACACGGAATTCTCTTCAGTCGGCCGTATGGCCCGATACGCCGGTCCTTCAGGGAATCCTCTGTGCGATCAGTATCCTGCGCGATCATCGTACGCATTCATGAAAAGGCCGGGCTAGGTCAACATGTTTGAATCCAAACGCAGCAACAGCCTTCCACCACTGCGCGTTGGCGTGGGCTGTCCCGTGGGGTCCAGAGGGGCTGATCGAAGTGATAAGGTTCATCGAGCGGCAAGGCTTGCTGGTGGGTTAGCCGGCGCCTAGGTCTGCCGATTCCAAGCAGACAATTCGCAGCAACAACGCGGTGTAGGGCAGGTCCCACCATGATCGACGTGCTCTCTCTCTGTGTCTGGATTATCCGCAGCGCCAGTTCGCCAAGGGCGAGACTCTGATCGAAGAATCCGTGCGAACGGATCACCTGTACGTGCTGAAGAGCGGCGGATTCGACGTGCTACTCGGAAGCGTCGCGTTTGTGCACATCGGTCAGCCCGGCGCATTCCTGGGTTAGATTTCGGCGGTGCTGGAAGGCGCGCCTTCAGCGACGCTGGTGGCCAGCGAAGACAGCTGGGTGTACGTCATCGAACACGCCTCGGACGTTGTCCGCGTGCGCCTCGAATTGACCTTGGCGGTGGCGCAGGGTTTGGCCCGCCGGCTGGTCGCGGTGACTGGCTATCTGGTCGATATCAAGCGCCAGTACGCAGGCACCGGCACCCATTTGGCATTGATGGATCGCGTGCTCGCCGAACTCGCCTCGCAGGATGCGGCTTCGCAAGCGGCGGACGCGGAGCCACTTGGCTCAGAGCGGGCCGACGTGCCGGATTACTGAGCTGGCGACTCGTCAAAGCAGGCATTCTTCGACACCTTCAGTCGTCACCCAGCGCGCTCGCCCTTGCTGAAAATCGATCTCAGCACGCGCTGGCACATTGCCGATCTGGCGACCTGCATTGAACAACCAGGTGTCACCAACACGTTCGTTCCATGAGCCTTCGGTCTGAAATGGCGATTCGTGTATGTGCCCACACAACACTGCCGTCGGACGCGTGACGCGCGATGAGTTCTGGAAGCAAGGCGTCGCCGTAGTGACGCTTGCCGGTCCAGCTCAATTTGCCCTGCGGCGGCGCGTGATACAGCCACACCCAGCGCGCGCTGCGCTATGCGGAGGCCGCTTCAAGCAGCGCTGACACGCTCCTGCGACCCGTTGGTCCGTCCCACCACGGGCAGACTGTGATCAGGGTGTCTCCCAGCAACACCGAATCGCCGTCCACGGCCAGCGTTTCACTGCGGCATTCCTGCACCCAACTTGCGTACTTCTCGCTGGCCGCGTCGCGCGCATTCAGATCGTGATTGCCGGAACACACAAACAACGAACACTGCTCCGCGATGGCGTGCAAGCTCGCGCTGATTGCCTTGATCTGCACATAAGCCGGAACCGGCTGGCTAGCGTCGATGTGATCGCCCGCGATAGTCACGGCATCGAACCTGCTGGCCGCCTGCATCAGCCAGTCGTAGTGCGGCAGCCGATAGTGCAGATCCGAGGTCAGCAGCAGGCGCATGGGCAGGTGATCGCTCCATCAACATTGGGGCGAAGAATACTCCGGCGTCTAGAGGGTCGTACTCGCTTTCGGTGGCACTTTATCGGTTCCCCGGAGGCCTTTTACGGTGAGCGTAGCAGTGATTTCCGAGATGCCTGGGGGCACCGCTGGAACACAGTGGCCACAGCATAGAAAAGATGTCTCCGGTACAGATGCAACGGTGCTATTCGAAGCTGCTGAGCGCCGCAACGGACACCACGTGAAGCGTTCAGCGCGGTTGGTCGATCCGTGAACGGGGAAGCGCCGGAAGCCGCGACTGAGGCGATGCAAGTGACTTTGTAGTCATCTGATCGCGGCCCCCACTATCCGCCCGCAAACCCAGCAAACCCCGTGACAAACTTCCCCAACTGCTCGCGGATCGCTGCGTCCTTGATCTCACCGGCGGGGTCGAACACCTGATGGGCCTTGGAGACCAGCAGGCGGCCGCCGGTCCACGGTCGTGCGCCAAGCGCACGCAGGATGGGTAGCCAGGCGTTCTGGGCCATGATGGTGCCGAAGCCGCTGGGGCTGGCGCCGATCACGGCAAACGCGCGGTTGCCGAAGACTTGCGGGATATCGGCGGCGGGTCGTGACAGCCAGTCAATGGCGTTCTTGAACACGCCGGGGATGCCATTGTTGTACTCGGGGCTGGCCAGCAGTACGCCATCGCTCTCGGTGATGCGCTGCTTGAGCGCGACCACGGAGGCAGGCAATCCGTTCGCCTCTTCGAGATCGCCGTCGTACAGGGGAATATCGTGCAGGGTGGCGATGCTGAGCTCATCGCCATCCGCCAGCAGCGGCACCGCGGCCTTAAGCAATAAAGTGTTGAACGAGCCGGCGCGCAAGCTGCCGGAGATTCCAAGAATGCGACTCATGGGTGGATTCCTTGTGGGAGTGCTTGAGAAAAAGTGATCCGAGCAGCGGAGCAGGCCCCGCTCTACGAAAGCTAGTCAACCGCCGCCAGTCTCCAATGCTTTTGTGGAGCCGGGCTTGCTCGGCCTCTTTCGCCTGCTTTCAGATGGCTAGAAGCACCAGCGAGTCTCGATGTGGTCCAAACGACTGCCCCGAATAACAACACTCAGTTCGGCAACTGTCCGAACTTGCCGCTGTTGAAGTCATTCATTGCCTGCTTGATTTCGGCTTGGCTGTTCATCACGAAGGGACCATAACCCACCACGGGTTCGTCGATCAGTTCGCCACCCAACAACAGAACCTTGGCGTCGGTGTTGGCCTCGATCAGCATCTCAGTGCCGGCGCGATCCAGCAGCACCATCTGTGCCTCACCCACCCGCGTGCTGCCGTTGACGTGCACGCTGCCTTGCAAGACCACGACGGCCGAGGTATGGCCAGCGGGAACTTGCAGCGCGGCACTGCGTGATTGCTGCAGTCGAATATCCCAGACATTCATTGGCGTGTGAGTGTGTGTTGGCCCGCGATGACCAGCGAATTCGCCAGCGATGACGCGCACGCGGCCGGCTTGGTCAGGCAAGTCAATCGACGGGATGCTGGCGTCCAGCAAGGTCTGAT
>JBBQQV010000344.1:0-3954 GCA_038215505.1 Lysobacterales bacterium | reverse complement strand
CAGGTTCGGTTCGGATTGAGGCGATTTCATCCGGTGAGGCGCGCACCAGCAGGACATCGCTCACCATCAACGGAGCCTCCCGGCTACCCAAACTCAATCGCCTGCCGCGCCGCAGCCAGTCCACCACTTGCAGGCGACCGTCATAGTGCTTCTCAAACTCGCTGTATGCCTTGCCACTCCAAGGTGAAGCGGCCTCGACCACCAATTCGGTGTAATAGCGATCCAGACGTAAGTAATCGGTGTCGTCCAGACTGCCGCTGCGCTTGGGCAGTAACCAGCGACCGAGCAACATGTAGACGAGTCCGATAGCGACCAAGGTGAGGCCAATCGGCGTAATCGAGAACATGCCCAGACTCTCGGAATGGGAGCGCTGTAGCAGATCATCGGCGAGTAGAAAGGCAGGCGCGCTGATCAAGGTCAGGGTGGTGCCGATCGAGGCGGCAAGTGACATCGGCATCAGCAGCCGCGAGGCCGAAATCTTTTGCTCATGCGCCAGCCGCATCAAGACGGGCAGCATCATCGCAGTGACCATCAGATGATGCGAAAAGGCCGCCAATGCCGCCACCGCCGGAATGATCACCGCAATCGCACGCCACTCGCTGCCGCCCGCTGCGCGGCCAATCGCATTGCCGATGCGATCCGTCAGCCCGGTCGCGGTCAGCGCGCCCGACAACACAAACACGGCGGCGACGATGATCGCCGGCTCGCTGGAAAACCCAGCCAAGGCTTGTTTGCCGTCGAGAATGCCAGTGAACACCAAAGCTAACAGAGTCAGCATCGCGGTGACATCGACGCGCAACTTCTCGCTGACAAACAGGGTCAGCGCGCCGGCGAGAATGACCAGGAAAATGAGCTGCTGCAGATCGATGGTGTAGTCCTCTTTGGATCAATTGGGTCGCTCTAAGGTAACGCAACCGAGTGTATCGACGGCTGCGTTGGACCAGCTTGCTGGCGCTTGCATCCCGCCCGCCCAAGGACTCATTGCCGCGCGCTGTTGGCGGCGTTGACAAAGCCGTTGTAGCGTTCGATCAGTTGTACCGGATGCCCGTCGACCAACTGCCCCGCGCTGGCTTCAATCAAGATGGTCTCGCCGTCGTCAAACTTGAAGCCAGCGAGCTCTCGGCGGCGTGCGGCCTTGGTCGATTTCAGCAGGTCAAACGCCGCCGTCCCCAAGCTAGAGTGGCGAATCGCGGTTTGCGGGTGATCCGGGTTGGCTTGCCGATATTCGTCGAACTCGCGCCACGCCTGTTCCAGCGCATCCACTGCGCCAGTAAACGGCTCGCGGGCGAAGTCCTTGTCGCCCATGCCGGTTGCGCTGTCGATGGCTTGTTTGGCCCGCATCATCAATTGCTCGATGAGAAAATCAGCGCGCTGGGCCGGGTCCTGGGCGAGCCGTTGCAAGCGTCGCTCGGTGATCGCGTCCTGCAAGCCGACGACCTGCTCGTAGAGACTGTCGCTGGCAGCAGCGAATGCCGAATAGGCCGCCACCAGCTGCGGATGCATGGCCTTGCCTCGGCGCATTTGATCGTCTTTATAGTTTTCCAGTGCGTAATAGTTGTCTGCTTCCTTGACCACGAATTCAGCGGCCACCAAGGTCTGCGCATACGCCGCCGCCGCTTTTTCAAGGGTTGGATTTGCGGGTGCCAAACTGGCCGCCCGTTCAACCGCTTCGCGGCAACGGCGGTTGTCTTGCAGCGCGTAAAGTCCATACACGAGATCTTCTTTGCCGGTGGGTCCCTTTTCGGGCGATTTCAGCCAGCTGAAGTAGCGCTTGCGACTCTTGGTCACCCAGTTGCTGTGATCGTTGATGCAATCGATGTAACCGGCAAGCTTTTGCAGCATCGCTTGATCGGAGGCGAGCACGGCGTCGGAGTCAGGCTGCGCAAGCGTCGCGCTGCAAAGCAGCAGGCCAAACAGGGTGGCGATGAACAATTTGCTGGCGACGCGTGCCATGAGGTCTTTGGGTGATCCAGCGAAACGCGGATCAGAATGCAATGCGCTGCTGGTCATATTTGTGAACTCCCGACGTTGACTCAGGCCCCGCCAATCGCTGGGCCACACGGCCGACATCCTGCCACTCGGGCGTGTCACCTGCCAGCCACCAGCGGATGGGTGATTGACCCCGTCCGAAAGTGATTACCCTTCGAAGCCCGAGTCCGTCACCGGATGGCGTGGGTGCTCAACACAGATCCAATTCAACACCACACGTTTCCGAGCTGCCTGTGCGGCAGTAATCAGACCCGCTAGGCGATCTGCAGCTCATGCGTTGTGTGGGCCTGAGCCGAAGCGGCCGGTGGGCAAATGGCTCGTTCTGGCCACGCAGGCCAGTCGGTAGAATCGCGGCATGTTCATCGACGCTTGCGGCCATGCTCAGTGTGTATTGCCAGGGCGCAAGCAGGCGCGCCTCGCCCGCGCCGCGAAATACTGTGGGTCAATGCTACTGGCGACTGCGCTGGGTCTGTTAGCCAGTACCGCGTGGGCGCTGCCGGCTGATCGTCCGCTGACCGAGTTCACGCTTGATCGTTTCGACAGCCGCCACGGGCTGCCCGACAACATGGTGATGGCGATCGCGCAGACCCGTGATGGCTACATGTGGTTTGGCACTTGGGAGGGCTTGGCGCGTTTCAACGGGCATGAGTTCGTGCTGTTTGACCGTAGCAACACGCCGGCCTTGGAGCGTCATGCGGTGCGGGCACTGGCCGCTGACGCTGCCGGCAACCTGTGGGTGGGCACCGCACGCGGGGGCTTGCTGCGCCTGAGCGCGGAAGGCGAGTGGCAGCGCTGGCAGCGCAGCGACGGCAGCCTGCCCTTCGATGACGTGATGGGCGTGCGGGTAGACGCCGACCTGCGGGTGTGGGTGGCATCGGAAACCGCTGGCCTTGTGCGCCTCGACCTCGACGGTCGCGTGCATCGGTTTGACCTTGGCCAAGGGTTATCCAGCGGCACCGTGTTCGATCTGCTGACAGGGGCAGACGGAATGCTGTGGGTCGCCACCTCCGCTGGCCTTGATCGAATTGATCGCGACGGCCAGATCCAAGCCTTCGGCGTCGCCCATGGCCTGCCTGCGGGTGAAGTACGCGGTTTGGCGTTGGACAGCGCAGGTCGGCTACGCGCCTCTGTAGGTGGCCGCGTCTATGCATTGAGCGAGCAACGCTTCATCGAGGTAGTCGGCGGCTCGGCGTCGGCGGGCTCGGCCTATCGCCTTTACGCGGACGCTGCCGGTGCGCTTTGGCTGGGCAGCAATGATCGCGGACTGCTGCGTGCCAGCGGCGGTCACCTCGAACAGCTCGACGTCAGCCGCGGCCTAGCCCACAACCGCGTACTCGCCCTGCTGGAAGACGATGGCGGGAGCATGTGGATAGGCACCTCGGCAGGAGTGCAGCGCCTGCGACAGCTGCCGTTTGCCACCTTGGGCAGCAACATCGACCTGATCTCACCCTATGTACGCAGTCTGTTTGAGGATGCCGCGGGCGCGCTGTGGATAGGCAGTGCAGGCGGCCTGGCGCGACTCGATGCCGCCGGCTTGCAGCAATGGACGCGAGCCGAGGGCTTACTCAGCGAGTCGGTGCTAAGCGTCGCTGGCGCTGCGGATGGTGCTCTGTTGATCGGGACCTATGGTGCCGGTTTGGTGCGCCTGCACGGGCAGACCATTGCGCCGCTGGCGCGCAGTGAGTTGCTGGCGCAATCGCAAGTGCGCGCCCTGCTGCGGGGAAATGACGGCAGTCTTTGGGTGGGCAGCAATCACGGCCTGCTGCGGCTGCGCGGCGACGAGGCACGTTTGTTCACCGACGCCGACGGCCTGCCGCGGCCTTACGTGCTGTCACTGGCGATGGACGCGCAGCAGCGGCTTTTGGTGGGCACGTCCAATGGTTTCGCGCGGCAATCGGCGGATGATCGCTTTGAAGCGTTCACTGATGCCCAGGGATTTGCTGCGCGCGACGTGTTCGCCATAAC
>JBBQQV010000343.1:0-3969 GCA_038215505.1 Lysobacterales bacterium | reverse complement strand
TGCGAGGCCAACTCGGGCAATTGATGCGCTTCGTCCAACACGAAGGCATGCGCGCCCGGCAGGATTTCGCCAAAACCTTCCTGCCGCAGCGCCATGTCGGCGAAAAGCAGGTGATGGTTGACGATGACCACGTCTGCTTCTTGCGCGGCTTGCCGAGCACGCACGACAAAGCAGTCGGCGTACATCGGGCAATCGCTGCCCAAGCAATTCTCAGCGGTGGAAGTGACGTGTGGCCACAGCATGGAATCTTCAGCAATCGCGTCCAATTCGCTGATGTCGCCGCGCTCTGATCGCCCTGCCCAGGCGCGAATCCGGGTCAATTCGGCCAGGTGATAGCGGGCAGTGAAGCGGCCCTCTGCAATCGTCTGCTCCAGCCGATAGCGGCACAGATAATTGGAGCGCCCTTTCAATAAGGCGGTGGAGAGACGCGCGCCGAGGGCTTCGCGAACGCGCGGCAGATCGCGGTGAAACAGCTGATCCTGCAGCGCGCGCGTGCCGGTTGACAGGATCACGCGCTGTCCCGACAACAACGCGGGGACCAAATAAGCATAGGTCTTGCCGGTGCCAGTGCCGGCCTCGGCGATCAGATGTTCATTGGAACTCATCGCGGTCGCGACTGCCGCCGCCATGCGCGACTGCGCCGGCCGTGGCGCGAAGCCGCTGATCGACTGTGCCAAGGCACCGGCGTCCGCCAAGGCGGCGGTACTTTTGCTGGCTAATGACATGCGGGCGAGCGCGTTGAACGGGCGATGGCTTCAGTTGGCCATCGCACAAGCACCCATCACATCCGCACCGGCGGCGGCGTGGCGCAGCGCTGCGCTTGCTCGTTCGCGGTGCCGGCTGCAGCCGCATTACCCCGCAACTCGCGCGCCAAACGCACGGTCGCCCAACTGCGTCGGCACAGTGGCCCCAACTTTGGCCCCAATTCGTAGGCGCGCGCGGCGTTACTTTCGGCGCTGTCCAACTTACCCAACACCAGCAACATTTCGGCATGCGCTTGCAGCAATCCTGGCGATTCTGGCAACAGGCCGAGTGCCTTCGAATACGCAAGCTCAGCCGCGGCAAAGTCGCCGCGTGCTTCGGCCATTTCGGCTTGCACTCGCAGGTCAGCGACTGCGGAATCGTCCAGCGGCTGCACTTCCAAGGCATCGTTGCCTTCGAGTTCAGCCGTACGGATTTCGAACAGCAAATCGGTAGCCGATTTCTTGCCAACGCGCGGCGGCTCAGTCAGTTCAGGCGCGCCGGCACAGGCCGCTACTAGCAAAGATGACAAGCAAAGCAGTAGTAATCGATGAGTCATTGGGTAGGTCCTTCTTGCAGCCAATCGACAAAGCGGTCCAGCGTACAGCCTCTAAACTCCTGCGGCGCGAAGCCGGCCACAAATGCCAACTCACGCGCGCCCTCGCAGGCGGGATCAGTGCGGGTGGTGCCAGACCGATCCACCGTCGCCCACTCCAAGCCGCCCGGATCAACTTGCAGAGGTAAACTGGGCATACGTTTGAAGAGTGCTGACCACACCCGCATTGCGCCGGTCGCGCCCAGCAAGCCAGTCGGCTGATTGTCGTCATTGCCGACCCACACCACCGCCAGATGGCGACCCGTCCAGCCGGCAAACCAGCTGTCGCGACCATCATTGCTGGTGCCGGTTTTGCCGGCCGGTGCCAAGCGGCCGAGGCCATCCCTGTTGAGTTGGCGAGCGGTGCCGTTGACCGCCGCCTCCTGCAGCGCAAGCGTAATCAAACGAGTGGCAATGGCGTCGCCCGGCTCCGCACGCGGCACCTCGACGTCATAACGATGCAGGCGATTGCCATTGGCATCGAGTACGCCGCGCACGCTGCGCAGCCGCTGCAACTGACCACCAGAAGCAAGAAACTGGTAAAGGCTGGTCATCTGCAACGGGCTCAAGTCGACCGCGCCCAACAGCAGCGAGGGATGCGCGGGAGGCTCGACGCCGCCTAGCACTCCCAGCAATCGGCTGAGCCGATCCACGCCGACCTCGATGCCCAGACGCACAGTGGCCTGATTGTAGGAGCGCGCCAAGGCATCAATCAGGGCGACCCAGCCGTGGCTTTGTTTGTCGGCATTGTCGGGTGACCAGCTTTGGCTTCCACTGATGCGGACGGTAATCGGCGCATCTTCGATCTCTGATGCCAACGACCAGCGCCCCGGCTGCGCCAAGGCCAGCAAGTACACAAAAGGCTTGATCAGCGAGCCCACCGGTCGTTGCGCCTCAAGCGCACGATTGAAGCCCAGTTGGCGGCTGTCGCGCCCGCCCACCATCGCCACCACTTCGCCGTTGCTGGTGTCGCTCACGACCAGTCCAGCTTGCAGCGGCGCATCCGGCTTGGCCTTGATCGCCGCCAATTGCTCGGACACGGCACGCTCAGCGTCGGCTTGGACAGCCGGCGCCAACGTCGTCAGCACCAACAAGCCGGCCCCGCGCAGGCGCTCGGGCGGATAGTCGCTGGCCAACTGCTCGCGCACCAGATCAACAAATGCGGGATAGCGATTGGCGGCCAGACTGCCAGCGGCAGTCACTCCCAATGGTCGCGCCTTGGCGCGTGTGCGCTCGGCTTCATCGATCACACCGGTATCCACCATGGCTTGCAGAACCAAGCCACGGCGAGCCAAGGCGCGCTCTGGAAAGCGGCGCGGATCGTGATAGGACGGGCCCTGGATCATGCCCACCAGCAAGGCGATGTCGGCGCTGTCCAATTGCTGCAGATCGCGCCCGAACCAGAAGCGCGAAGCTGCCGCAAAACCATGCACCGCTTGCCCGCCCTGTTGGCCGAGGTAGATCTGATTGAGGTAAGCCTCCAAGATCCGCCGCTTGTCGAAACGCATTTCAATGACGACCGCATACAAGGCTTCACGCAGCTTGCGAGTGAGCGTCTGTTGGCGGTTCAAGTACAAACTGCGCACCAGCTGCTGGGTCAAGGTGCTGCCGCCTTGAGTCACTTCGCCCGCGCGCGCATTTGCCCACGAGGCGCGCGCGATGCCCTTCCAGTCGATCCCGACGTGATGGAGGAAATTGCGATCCTCCACGGCTTGCAGGGTCATGATCAACAACGCCGGCACTTCGTCGACGCGGACCAGCTGGCGTTCTTCTTGGGCGGCTCCGTACAAGCTGGCGATTCGCGCCGGGTCGAGCTGCGCGCGCGTGAGGCGCTGGCCGTTTGCGTCGAGCAGGCGCGCTAGATTTTGCCCGGCGATGCTGAGTTCCAGCCGCTGCGCAGTCACCTGACCGTCGACATCCCGAAAGCCGCGGCTGGAAATCCGAAACCGCGCACCGTCGCGCTGGTAGCTGCCAGCCGCGCGACCTTCGCCATCGTCGCGATAATTGGCTGCGGCGAGTTCGGCAAGCAGGCTGTCGATGCTGATCGGCTCGCCGACGGCCAAAAGCAGCGGCCGAGCCATCACCCGCGTCGGGATTTGCCACGCCAGCCGGCCGAACTCGTGTTGCAGGTAACGATCCACCACCCACCACGTGGGCAGTAGAAATCCCACTCCGAGAGCAAACCCGAAAAGCACCGCAAGCAGCATCCAATGCCGCCATCGAGGTGGGCTGGCGACGGCTTTATTTGCGGCGGGTTTGGGCACGATTGAGAACGCGTTGGCGGAATGGTGAGGCCGGACAAAAGCCAGCATGAATGCGGTACAGATCGCCCCACCTGCGCGCAACGCCCTTAGACGATGCGAAAACGCAAACTGAGCTGCCCCAAAGGCGCAGCGGAGCAAGCTCCGCTCTGCGAAGCCAAGCTCCGCTCTACGAAGCAATGCATGTTCCACTTGCTCGACTTAAGCCGAGCTTGCTCGGCTGTGCTTTTTTGAGCACGCCGCCGAGCTTGTTCGGCTGTGTTTTTTTTGAGCACGCCGCCGAGCTTGTTCGGCTGTGCTTTTTTGAGCACGCCGCCGCGCTTGCTCGGCGGTTTTTGTGGAGGTGGAGCGCATCGACATCTGGCTGACTGC
>JBBQQV010000342.1:0-3971 GCA_038215505.1 Lysobacterales bacterium | reverse complement strand
CCTGAAAACAGGCCCCCGATTGCGCCACCGACCCCGGCCACAATGCCGGCGGTCGCTTGTGTCGCCCACCACGGTGTCAGCAGCGTCCCGATGAGCATCAAGCCACCGATGATCAGCACAAGTATCAGCAGGAAAGAAAGCATGCTCTGTCTCCCAGACCGTGGGTGAAGGCCGTGAGCGGCGTAGCCGTGACGGTGAACCTTGTTGTATGTGACCAGCGCGGGTTGACCGGGTTCCCGCAGCTTGCTTGCGGCAGCGGTAGTGTGGAGCTTGCTCCGCTACGCTTGAACGAATCCCCCCATTCATCTGAATGCCTAGCCTTCAGCACCACCATACAACGCCTGCCGTGGCGCACCACTCAGCTCAGCAGCAAGACGCGCCGCCTTGGATGGCGGCAAGTCCTGGCTGAGCCGCGCATACAGGCGTCGGCCATTGGCAAGGCGGGCATCGGCATCGTCCACTGCGCCGGCCACGATCAGTACAAACTCGCCGCGACGCTGGTCCGGATCGGCCGCCAACTGCGCCTGCAATTGCGCCAAAGAACCATCCAATACTGTCTCAAAGCGTTTGGTCAGCTCGCGTGCCAACACGGCGCGGCGCAGCGGGCCCAACTCGCGCGAGAAATCGGCCAGCGCGTCTTCGATCCGGTGCGAACTCTCGTAAAACACTAGGGTGCGTTGCTCGTTGACAAGCTCGGCGATGCGGGCTCGGCGCGCCGCCGACTTGGGCGGCAGGAAACCTTCAAAGCAGAAGCGATCGCTCGCCAATCCCGCCACCGACAGCGCCGCGATGATGGCGCAAGGCCCAGGCACTGGGCTCACCCGAATTCCCGCCGCGCGCGCCGCCGCGACCAATCGAAAGCCGGGATCGCTGACCAGCGGCGTGCCGGCGTCACTGACCAAGGCCAATGAATCGCCGGCCAACAAGCGCGCCACCAACGCGCCCGCTTGTGCGTCTTCGTTGTGCTCATGCAGCGCCAGCAGCGGACGCTCGATGCCCGCCTGCACCAACAACGGCCGCGTGTGCCGTGTGTCTTCCGCGCAAATGGCATGAACACTCTGCAAAGTCGTCACCGCGCGCGGCGAAAGGTCGCCCAGATTGCCAATCGGCGTGGCAACGATGTGCAAGGTGCCGGCTGGCGCGGGCGTCGACTGGGTCACGCGTTGCACTCCATGGTCCCAGCCGGCGGCGGGCCTTCCGTTATGATCATGCCATCCGCTTCAATCAATGACTCTGCATGAATGTGAACCCCCGCTTCGGTCGGCACGTCGGCCTGCTTTGCGCCCTCATCGTTGCAGCCACCCTGCTGGCCGGCTGCGTCAGCATGCCCAGCGGCGATAGCCAGGCGAGTGCCGCCGGCGAGGCGCTGTTTCGTGATGGTGATTTGCGTGCGGCGGCGGTAGCGTTCGTGGATGCCGCCAACAGCAATCGGCGTGATCGCAATGCTCTGCTGTTGCGTGCAGCCGAAGCGTGGCGCGAGAACGGTGACCGCGACGCCGTGGCCAGCGTCATCGTGCAAATCGATCCGCGCAAGCTGAGCGGCGAGCAACCGCTGCGTTACAGCTTGCTGAAAGCCGAACTGGCATTGGACGCAGGTGACAGCAGCGCGGCCGCCGCCCTGCTTGGCACTGATCCGGGCCGCAGCAGCCGCAGCTTGCGGTCGCGCTATCACGAGCTGCGCGGTCGCGCCTTGCAAGCCAGCGATCCGTTTTTGGCCGCCGCCGAATTCGCCCGTTTGGATGCGTTGGTCGACAACGAGGAGCGCCGCGAGAACGCAAGACGTGTGCGCGACGTGTTAGCCACATTGTCGGATGGCCGGCTGCGAGCCGAGGCTGGAAAGCTCGCTGCCAACGATCCGCTGCGACCCTTCGCGGCACGCGCGATCAGTGCCCGCGGCTTGAGCCTGCCGGCTTCATTGCGCGACGTGCCCACGGGCCGCTCGACGCCGGTTCGCGCGGCTGAAGATGGCCATATTGCGCTGCTGTTGCCGCTCACTGGCCCCTTGCGCGCCGCAGGCATTCCGGTCCGCGATGGATTTCTTGCCGCGCGATTTGCCAGCGGTGACCGGCCCATGGATGTGCGGATCATGGACAGTGGCGACACCCCTGAAGCGGCGGTGGCGGCTTATCAGCGCGCGGTCGCCGAAGGCGCCATTCAAGTTGTCGGTCCGCTCACCCGCGAGGCGGTGACGGCAGTACTTTCCGAGCGCGACTTGCCGGTGCCCGTACTCGCACTCAACCGCGCTGTCGGGCCGTTGCCGCCGGGGCATCTGAGCTTTGCCCTGACACCCGAGGATGAAGCCGCTGCGGTTGCGCGTTTGCTAAGCCAACGTGGTCTGGTGCGAGTGCTGGCAGTGGCCGGCCAGGACGAACTGGCGCAGCGAACGCTGGAAGCATTTCGCGCCCGCCATGCGCAGGCCGAGGGCCAGTTGGTCGCCGTCGCGACTTTGCCTGCCAGTGGCGTCGACTACCGTGGTGCCATTCGCGACGCGCAAGCGGGCGCCGGCATAGCAACCGAATCGCCGCGTGACCTTAGCCTGCCCTTCGATCCTGGCGTGGATGCGGTTTTCATCGCCGTGCGACCCGAGCAAGCGCGCCTACTCGTGCCGCAGTTGAAGCTGGCAGGCTTGATCGGCTTGCCCACTATCGGCACCTCGATGTTGCATGTCGTCGACGACAAGTCGCGGCAGGATCGTGAGCTCGACGACATCGAATTCACCGAACTGCCGTGGCTGCTCAGTGACCTGGCCGGGCTGCCGCCGCGCAGCAAATTGCGGGCACACCTTGAAACGGCCGGCGGCCCGTCAGCGCGGCTATTTGCCTTTGGCATGGACGCGTGGCGTTTGCTGATCAACCAACACCTGTTGATGGATGCCGATATGCCGATGTCCTCCGCCACCGGTGAATTAAGCCTCGACGCATTCGGCGAAGCGCGCAGCCAACCGATCATCGCGCGCTTCAGCGGTGGTGTCGCGCGTCCGCTGGACAGCGGCGGACTGCGCCCGCAATAGCCAATATGGATCACCCCGTAGACAGATCGACAAGCAGATGGATCGACAAGCAGAAGGCGCTACCCGCGAAGTCGAAGCCAGACGGGTGCTGGAGCGCGCAGGCCTGAATTTTCGCGCGGCCAATGTGCGCTTTCGCTTCGGCGAGATCGATCTGATCATGAACGACGGTGATGCCATCGTTTTTGTCGAAGTGCGCTACCGCGAATCACGCGCATTTGGCGGTGCCGCGGCTTCGGTCACCGCCAGCAAACAGCGTCGACTGATCCGCGCCGCATCGGCGTGGCTCGCCGCCAACCCGGCGCTCGCGCAGCGACCTTGTCGATTCGATGTGGTCGCCCTCGGCGGCGGCCCAACGCAATGGATTCGCGATGCCTTTCAAGTTGACGACGCGGCATGAGTGAGCCGCTGCCAGACACATTGCTTGCCGATCTGCGCGCCTGCTTGCCCGCCGATTCCTTGCTGACTGATGCGGCCAGCGGACTTGCTTACGGCGTCGACAATTCCGCTCACACAGGCTGCGCGCAAGCGGTGGTGTTGCCGACCAGGCACGCCGAAGTCGAAGCGACAGTTGCCGCTTGCCACGCCCATCGCGTGGCGGTCATCGCTCGCGGTCGTGGCAGCAACACCACCGGCGCCAGCGTGCCGATCAATGGTGGAGTGGTGATCTCCTTCGAACGCATGAATCGCATTCTCGCCATCGATGTTGGCAATCGCGTGGCGGTGGTCGAACCCGGTGTGTTGAATGGCGACCTGCAGCAGGCCTTGGCTCCACATGGCTTTTTCTGGGCACCGGATCCGACCTCGGCGCCGTGGTCAAGCATCGGCGGCAACCTCGCCTGCAATGCCGGCGGACCTCGCGCCGTGAAGTACGGCGCCTGCCGCGACAACGTGTTGGCCCTGCGCGCGGTGGACGGTCAGGGGCGTGGCTTCCGCAGCGGCGCGGCGGTGACCAAGAATGCCA
>JBBQQV010000341.1:0-3974 GCA_038215505.1 Lysobacterales bacterium | reverse complement strand
GCCCTATTTGCCGTGGTGCTCGCAGTAAATGGCGAACTGCAGCAGCGTAGCCTTGCCGATCAGCGCCAACTCGCGCTGGTGCACGAAGTGTCAGCACGCGCCGCAGGCCTAGCTCGCAACGCACTCGCATACGCCAAGGTGGCGCCACGCGATTACGAGTCCTACGGTCGCGACTTGCTGGTGTTTTACGTCAGCCTGCGCGCCGATCTGGACGACCTCAGCGCCTCCGTCGATGCCTTGCAAGGCGGCTATGACGCCGGCAACCAAGAAACCGCCCGGGTGATCATGACGCTCGGCGCGCAGCACCAAGCATTTGTCTCTGGCCTATGGGAAAAGCTCGGCGACAACCGCGACGAGCCGCGCTTGGAATGGGGTGCTGCCTACCTCGCTGAGCAGGCACCGCTGCTCAGTGCTTCAGCAGAGACGGCCGAGCAGGCACTGGCCGACAACACAGCCAGTCACCTCGCCGAGTCCGCGACCTTGACCCGATTGTCGTGGCTACTCGGTCTACTCGGCATTGGCGGCATCGGCCTATGGTTTTGGCGACGGGTTGCGCGCCGCATCAAGCAAGCTGCCGAAGGCTGCCAGCAGGTTGCCGAGGGCGAGTTCGGTACCCGTATAGAAGACGCCTCCCAAGACGAACTTGGCGCCTTTTCGCAAGCCTTCAACGGTCTGTCCTCGCGCACCCGGGTGGTGCTGGGAGTGCTCGATCAACTGCCGGAGGGGGCCAGCGCTGAGCAGGCCTTTGCGACCTTGTGGAGCGAGAGCCGCGCTCACCTCGGGCATCGCTGGCAGGCCATGTTTGCGCTCAACGGCAGCGAGCCCGTCGGCAGCCTGCTGATGCTCAAGCACGACGACGGCTTTGACTTTGCCGACGGCGAAAAGCAGTTTGAGCTCGCCGCCATCATCGATAGTTTGGCGCTGGAAAAAACCGGAGCTGGTGTGCACGCCGACGTGCGCCGGCATACCCTCGACAATCGGCAGGGCCGGCTGCTGCGCGAGCTGTCGCGCCACGATCTGCGGACCTTGGCTTTGGTATTGTTGCGCGATGGTCAGGGCGTGCCGCAGCGGCTACTGGCCTTCGCCTGGTCCGATGCCAATGCACAGAGCGCTGGCGTGGCGCGCTTTTTGAGTGGACTCGGCCGATTTTTAAATCGCTTGCTGCTCGGGCCTGCGGTAGCAGCCCCCAACCCGGTGCAGGCATGATGCGGCAGTGCAGCAATCCGCTTTGCGGCAGTGCCAGCCACACCGCACAATCACTCCTGATGCACCTTGGTTTTTGTCTTCTCTCCATCACCTTTGACTGCACCTTTGACATCACCTTTGACTGGACACGCCCATGACCTCGATCCGCCCCCTTGCTGCTTCGATTGCGCTAGCCCTTGCGATGACGGCCTCGGCGGCGGCGCAGCAAGCGCCAGCCCGCGCCGATGATGACGGCGCGCGCACCCTCGACACCCTGATCGTTACCGCTCAGCGGCGCTCGGAAGACGTGCAGCAGGTGCCGCTGTCCATCTCGGTAGTCGAGACTGAAACTATCCGCGATATCACCGCCGCCGCGCCCGACATCCTGGTGCTCAGCGGTCGCATTCCCAGCGTGCATGCGGAGTCTTCCTTCGGCCGCACCTTCCCGCGCTTCTATATCCGCGGCTTGGGTAATACCGATTTTGACTTGAACGCCAACCAGCCGATCTCGATGGTCTATGACGACGTGGTGCTGGAAAACCCCACCCTGAAGGGCTTTCCGATCTTTGATCTGGACCGCATTGAGGTGCTGCGCGGACCCCAGGGCACGCTGTTCGGTCGCAATACGCCGGGCGGCGTGCTCAAGTTTGAATCGGTCAAGCCCGATTTTGATAACGACGGCTATGTGCGGCTGGGCTATGGCCGCTTCGACACCATGACCGCCGAAGCGGGGCAAAGCGCTGCCATCAGCGAGACCTCGTCGTTACGAGTGTCGGCGCTGTACCAGGCGCGCGGCGATGTCGCGCGCAATACCTTGGATGCGAATGATGGCCGCGGCGATTTCGATGAGAGCGCCGTGCGCGTGCAGTGGCTAACCCGACCAAGCAGTGATTTTGAGGCGCTGTTTCAGGTCCGCGCGCGCAGCTTGAACGGCGGCTCGGCGATCTTTCGCGCCAACGGCGTGCAGCGCGGCAGCAATCGTCTGGTGCCGGGCCTGGATCGCTATGCGTTTTCGCATGACGCGCTGGCCGATCTCGATGTTGAGACTGTGGGTGGCAGCGCCAAACTCACCTGGAACTTTGACGACTTCCGCCTGCTGTCGATCAGTGCCTATGAATCGGTCGATATGTTCGCCCGCGGCGATGTCGACGGCGGCTTTGGTGCGGCGTTTGCGCCGCCACAGGGCCCTGGCGTGATTCCGTTCCCCGCCGAGTCCGGTGATGGCATTCCCAACCATCGGCAACTCACTCAGGAGCTGCGCTTGGAGTCATCCAACGACGGCCCGCTCGATTGGCAGGCCGGTTTCTTCTACTTCGACGAAGATCTGCGCCTCGACAACATCAGTTACGACACCTTTGCCAACAGCGCGATCAACGGCGTCGCCCGGCAGACACAAGAAACCCAAGCGGTTGCTGTGTTCGGCGCGCTGGGTTATGCGCTTAGCGATCAGTGGCGGGTCGGTGCCGGTCTGCGTTACACCCAAGACGACAAGGACTTCACCGCCGAGCGCTTGAGATCGCCGATTGGCGCTGGCGCGCTGGCACCCATCAGCGTCAGCCCGTCGGATAATAATCTGAGCGGCGACCTCAACCTCAATTTCATCGCCAGCGATACGGTGAATTATTACGCGCGCCTGGCGTCCGCCTACCGCGCACCATCGATCCAGGGCCGCCTGCTGTTTGGTGACGTAGTGTCGGTGGCTGACTCCGAGGAGATCACGTCATTTGAAATCGGCAGCAAGGCCGAGCTGTTTGATCGCCGTGCACGCTTGGGCTTTTCGCTGTATCGCTACACCCTGGACGACGCCCAGCTCACTGCCGTCGGCGGCAACGCCAACTTCAATACCTTGATCAACGCCAACCGCGTTCGCGGCGACGGCGCAGAGCTCGATTTTGAAGCGCTGATTGGCGACTTCCTCACCTTCAGCAGCGGCTTCTCTTACAACCGCACCGAAATCCAAGACGATGCACTGTTCGTGCAGCCCTGCGGCAGCCCCTGCAGCGTGCTTGACCCGAGTGCCGGGCCGGGTTTGGTGAGCATCGACGGCAACTCACTGCCGCAATCGCCGCGCCGCATCGCCAACGTCGCGCTTAGCTATATCCGCCCAATCGGTGATGGCGAACTTCAGCTCAGCAGCGATTGGTCGCACCGCAGCGAGGTCAATTTTTTCCTCTACGAGAACCTTGAGTTTGTCGGCCCCGCGCTGACCGAAGGCGGCGTCCGCGTGGGCTATGGCTGGAGCAACAACCGTTATCAGCTCAGCCTGTACGGTCGCAACATCACTGACCGCAAGGTCGCCGTTGGCGGCGTCGATTTCAACAACCTCACCGTGTTCTTGAACGAGCCACGCACCTACGGCATGCAGTTCGAGCTGCGGCACTGAGGGTTGCGTCACCCAGCAGGAATACTGTTCGGTGAGGTCTCCCGTGATCCGTTCGCCCTCAGGTAAAGAAAACTTTCCTGAGGTAGCGAACGGGCACAGCCGCGAAGATTGGCTACCCTGTCTTGAGCTTTTCAAAGCATCACTACGAACGCCTGGAGCGAACAGTGTTGCCTGCCCCTTCCCCACAATTCGGTAGTGTTTCACCGCGCCAGCATGCTCTTGGCCATGCGCTTGGACTCCCTGCGGGCGGTGCGGATTCCGAACGTTGCCAAGTCAGCTTAAAACGGCGGCGAAGGTCTTTGACGGGGCGAGATTTGTCCATTCGGGAATGCGAAGAAGGGCCTTGAGCCAAGCTGTCTCTTCGCCGGCTTTTCTTTGAAACGAGCAAGCGCGGGAGCTATCTATC
>JBBQQV010000340.1:0-3999 GCA_038215505.1 Lysobacterales bacterium | reverse complement strand
CGCAGCGCATCAGCGGGGCCGATTCCCGAGAGCATCAGCAGTTGCGGCGAGTTCAATGCGCCGCCGCACAGCAGCACTTCACGCGCCGCCGGCTGACAGAACGCCTTGCTTCCCTGACGATAGACCACCGCCGTTGCGCGACCACCTTCGATCACGATGCGCGAGACCTGCGCACCGGTGGCCACAGTCAAATTCGGGCGTTTGCGCACTGGCGTCAGGTAAGCAGCGGCGCTTGAGCAACGCGCGCCGCCGCGCTGGGTCACCTGATAGAAGCCGACGCCTTCCTGCGTGGCGCCGTTGAAGTCGGCATTGAGTGCATAGCCCGCCTGCTGGCCCGCCTCCAGAAAGGCCTGCGACAACGGGTTGTGGTAACGCAAGTCAGCGACGCCAAGTGGGCCGTCTGCTCCGTGCCACGCATCCGCGCCTCGCGTATTGCTTTCGGCGCGGCGGAAGTAGGGCAGCACGCTATTCCAATCCCAACCATCGGCACCGGTGTTGGCCCAGCCATCGTAGTCAGCCGCGACGCCGCGGATGTAGCACATGGCGTTGATTGAACTCGATCCGCCCAATACCTTGCCGCGCGGCCACCACAGGCGGCGACCATTGAGCTGCGGCTCGGGCTCGGTGCTGTAGTCCCAATTGACCCCTTTCTGGCCCACCAATTTGGCGATGCCGGCGGGCATATGGATCAGCGGGTTCCAATCGCGTGGACCGGCTTCGAGCAGCAACACCTTGACCGTCGGGTCAGCACTCAAACGATTAGCCAGCACGCAGCCAGCAGAGCCGGCACCAATGATGATGTAGTCGTACATGCGGGCAGCATGTCCTTGCGGGGATGAAGTATCGGCACGGCACAATCGCCGCAGGCGCTCAGTCGCTTTGCATTGCGCGAGCGGCCCGCGAGCCTAACCCCGCGAGCTTAGAACAAATGCTCAAAGATGGTTCCGCATTGACTGCGAAGACAACGCGAGGGGGTGTGCGATTCATGAAAAGGCCGGGCTGGCAGCCGGTCGGGCTTAGGTCGGCCAGGCTTCCAACTTGCGGTAGTCTGTGCCCCCCCAGTTCTACGGCCGAGCGTCGATGCCAGCACCCACCGCCTGCGGATGAGCGCGACCGCCGCCGCCAACCCCGCGCCGGGGTGGAATCCCCTGAGCAATGTGCGACCAGACGAGCGGCATGCGCTGTACTGGAGCTTCACGTACTTTTTTTGTCTGCTGACTGCCTACTACGTCCTGCGACCGGTGCGCGACGCGATGGGCGCATCCAGCGACGCCGCCGCGATATTTCCACCCGCACTTATTGATTGGGCTGCCGCGCGAGGTTGGGCGCTGGGCGACTTCACCCTGCAGCTGCTTTACACCGCCACCTTCATCGTCATGTTGCTGTTGCAGCCCTGCTACGGCGCCTTGGTGAGCCGCTTCCCGCGACGCGTCTTTTTGCCTTTGGTATACGGGTTTTTCATCGTGTGCCTAGGCGGTTTCCATGTCGCCTTTGACAGCGGTTTTGACGGCCGCGGCATGCTGTTCTTTGTGTGGGTGGCGGTTTTCAATATGTTTGCGGTATCGGTGTTCTGGAGTTACATGTCCGACATTTTTGCCGATATCGATGCGCGGCGTTTGTACGGCTACATCGGTGCTGGCGGCACGCTTGGCGGCTTGCTTGGTCCGGAAATCACCGCGCGCCTCGTCGGTTCGTTGGGCGTGGCCAACATGCTGCTGATTTCGGCTGGATTTCTGGCGATATGTCTGGCCTGCAACCTCGCCTTGGCGCCGGCGGCCAGACGCCGAGAGATCGCCCGCGGTGATCGCGACGGCGACAAAGCGATGGGCGGTAGCGCGCTGGCATCGTTTCGCCTGATCGCCACCGATCCGGTATTGCGCGCGATGGCCCTCGTGCTGTTCTTCGGTGTCGCTGTCGGCACCTTGCTTTACAACGAGCAGGTAGCCATTGCCCGCGCAATGGCACAGGCCGATGCCAGCCTGGCGACTCAGTTTTTCGCCCGCATTGATCGCTACATCAACTGGCTGGTGTTGGCGATTCAGGTCTTACTCACTCGCCACTTGCTGACCCGCTACGGTCTCGCCCCGTTGCTGCTGTTGCCACCCGCCGCCATCCTGCTTGGCTATTGCATGCTCGCCGCGGCGCCATTGCCGATGCTGGTCGCAGTGGTGCAGGTGGTCACCCGTGCCAGCGAATTTGCGCTTTCCAAGCCAGCCCGCGAAACCATCTACACGCGAGTGGATCGCGAGTCCCGCTACAAAGCCAAAGCCACCATCGACACCGCAATCTATCGCTTCAGCGACCTCACCTTCGCGTGGGTGCACAAAGGGCTTTCTTTGTTCGGCTCCAAAGCGGTATTCGGCGCCGGCATCGGCTTGGCCGCGATCTTTGGCTGGAGCGCGTGGCAGCTGGTGAAAGCGCAACGGGCGTTGCCGCAGAAGTAGGCGGTCTCGGCTTGCCGAGCAGTCCCAAACCAGGCAAAGACAGGTGCCGAGCCTGCTGGGACCGACACCCAGAACTAGACTCCGGTCCGCCTCGCGCGCCGAATTGCATCCACCCGCGCCGAACGGACGCGAGCGCCTACCTCTGCGCCGCCGATGCCGCTCAAATCCAGATCGCGCCCATTGATTGCCAGCGCTGCCTGGTGCGCGCTATTGAGTCGCTCGCGTTGCGGGTAAGCGATTTCGCTTAATCCCAGCCGACCGCGCTTGTCGGCTTCGCAGACCAAGCCCAATTGGGCGATGCGCTGCGGTTGTCGAAAGCCGTCGCAGCGTTCAATCAGGCTGAGCACGGTGTCGTCACGCAGCTCTTCAAAGCGATGCACATTGAGGTGCTCGCGGCAGGCGGCCTGCGCCAATGCGCGGAACTCAGCGGGCACTTTCAGGCGCTCGCATAGCGCCTCCAGCGGTGCGATGCCGCGTTGTTCGTGGGCAATGTGTCTGGGCAACTCGTCGACGGGTGTGAGCGCCTTGCCGAGGTCATGAGTGAGTGCGGCAAACGCAATCAAGGCATCGCCAGGAGCCAGACGCGCGCACATATCGAGGACCATGGCGGTGTGCACGCCGGTATCGATTTCGGGGTGGTATTCGGCGCGTTGGATCACGCCAAACAGCGCGTCCACTTCGGGCAGCAAGCGCGCCAACGCGCCGCAATCGCGCAGCAGGTTGAGCATGGCCGAGGGCTGCGCTTGGGCCAGCCCGCGTTGCAGTTCCTGCCACACTCGCTCGGCCACCAGATGATCCACTTCGCCAGCGGCGACCATCGCTTGCATCAGCGCCAAGGTTTCATCTGCGATGCGAAAGCCAAGCGGAGCGAAACGTGCAAGCAGGCGCGCGCCGCGGAGGATGCGCACCGGGTCCTCGGCGAACGCGGGCGAGACATGCCGCAGCACGCGCGCATGCAGATCGATTTGGCCGTTGAAGGGGTCGACCAGTTCGCCGCCAGGCGTCTGCGCAATGGCATTGATGGTGAAGTCGCGACGTTGCAGGTCATCTTCGAGGCTGACATCTGGCGCAGCGTGGACAACGAAACCGCGATAGCCCGGCGCGCTCTTGCGCTCGGTGCGGGCCAGCGCATGTTCTTCGCGTGTCCGTGGATGCAGAAACACTGGGAAATCGCGGCCGACCCGCTGATAACCTGCCGCCAGCATTGTCTCGACAGTGGCGCCGACAACCACCCAGTCGCGATCACCTGCGGGCAGGCCGAGCAGCGCGTCGCGCACCGCACCACCGACCAGATAGGTGCGCATGACTGCCGCCATTCAGCGCAAGGCGCGGCAGCGATCAAGCCGGGCTTGGTGCTCGTCGCCGGACAGCAGAGCGGGCATCACAGCGTCGATGGGGGTCTTTTCGATGCCCATGCGAAACAGGCCATCAATGCCACCGACCGAATCGATCTGCAGGGACTTCCAGTTGTCACTGGAAAACGGCTTGCCCGGAACAAAATCAAACACAGCAGCCTGCAAACGGCCCAGCGGGTTCGGCAATCCAATCACCCACC
>JBBQQV010000339.1:0-4016 GCA_038215505.1 Lysobacterales bacterium | reverse complement strand
CCTGTGTGCCCGGATCAGCCTTTGGTGAGCCCCGCGCGCTAAGAATTTCGTACACCTGCCCGACGCCGCAGTTGGCACCGGGCTTGGCGCGAATTGTCGAGTTTTTTGCTGAGTTGGTTTGAGAGCCGGGATTCGGGATTGGTGAATCGGGATTCGCCAAGCGCAGACTCCCGCGATCCTCCGCTTCAACGAATCCCGAATCCCGAATCCCGAATCTCGAATCTCGAATCTCGAATCTCGAATCTCGAATCCCGAATCCCGAATCCCGAATCCCGAATCCCCACACTGGAGAACGATCATGAAAACCCCCGTTCGCGTTGCCGTTACTGGCGCTGCTGGTCAAATCGGATATTCGCTGTTGTTTCGGATCGCCTCCGGCGAGATGCTTGGCAAGGATCAGCCGGTCATCCTGCAACTGCTTGAGTTGCCGATGGAAAAAGCCCAAGCCGCGTTGCGCGGTGTGATGATGGAGTTGGAGGATTGTGCGTTCCCGCTGCTGGCAGGGATGGTGGGTACGGATGACCCGATGGTCGCTTTCAAGGACATTGACGTGGCGCTGTTGGTTGGCGCGATGCCGCGCGGTCCGGGCATGGAGCGCAAGGACTTGCTGCTGAAAAACGCCGAAATCTTCACCGTGCAGGGCCGCGCCCTCAACGCGGTCGCGTCGCGCGACGTGAAGGTGTTGGTGGTCGGCAATCCGGCCAATACCAACGCTTACATCGCGATGAAGTCAGCGCCCGATCTCAACCCTGGCAACTTCACCGCCATGCTGCGCCTCGATCACAACCGCGCCTTGTCTCAGCTTGCCAGCAAGGCTGGGGTGGCGGTGGGTGATATCGAGAAGTTGATCGTGTGGGGCAACCATTCGCCGACCATGTACCCGGATTACCGCTTTGCCCACGCCGGCGGGTCGTCGCTGAAAGACGCAGTTAACGACGAGAGCTGGAATCGCGAGACCTTTATCCCGAAAGTTGGCAAGCGTGGAGCGGCGATCATCGAAGCCCGTGGCTTGAGTTCAGCCGCCTCCGCCGCCAACGCCGCTATCGACCACATTCATGACTGGGTGCTGGGCACCAATGGCAAGTGGGTGACCATGGGCATTCCGTCGGACGGCAGCTACGGCATTCCCGAAACTGTCATGTACGGCGTGCCGGTGACCTGCGAAAACGGCAGCTACAGCCGCATCACGGGTCTGGAAATTGACGATTACTCGCGCGCAATGATGGACAAAACCCTTGCTGAGCTGGAAGAAGAGCGCGCGGGTGTGGCGCATTTACTGGCTTGAGCGGGGATTTCGAATCACGCAGCACGAGCTGCGCAATTCAGATCACCGAAGTCCGTACCCTCACCCCAACCCACACCCCGGCATCAGCGCGCCGCGCCGATGCGTTCGGGGCCGTGCGAACCTACGGTTCGCGACCACGGCCTCTCACCCCGCTGGGAGAGGGGTTTTCGCCCGAGCGAACATGACCCAGTCTTCCGGTGCCAAATTTCGTGCCGCACTCGCTGCCGAAAAGCCGCTGCAAGTGAGCGGTACGATCAACGCCAATCACGCGTTGCTGGCCAAGCGCGCTGGCTTTCGGGCGATTTATTTGTCGGGCGGAGGGGTCGCGGCCGGTTCGCTGGGCTTGCCCGATCTTGGCATCAACACGCTGGAAGACGTGCTGATCGACGTGCGCCGGATTACTGATGTCTGCGACTTGCCGTTGTTGGTTGACATCGACACCGGCTTCGGGCCCAGCGCTTTCAACATTGATCGCACGGTGAAGTCGTTGATCAAAGCGGGCGCAGCGGCCTGCCATATCGAGGATCAGGTCGGCGCCAAACGTTGCGGTCATCGTCCGGGCAAGGAGATCGTCAGCACCGAAGAAATGGTGGATCGCGTTAAAGCGGCGGTGGATGCCAAAACCGATTCAGCGTTCTTCGTGATCGCGCGCACTGATGCCATCGCCGTGCATGGGGTGGATGCCGCAATCGAGCGCTCGCTGGCTTGCGTTGAAGCCGGCGCTGACGGCATTTTTGCCGAAGCCGCCTGCGACCTGCCGACCTACCAGCGCTTTGTCGATGCGGTGAAGGTGCCCGTGCTGGCCAACATTACTGAGTTCGGCCAGACGCCTTTGTTCACGCGCGACGAGCTTGCCTCAGTCGGCGTTGCCATCCAGTTGTATCCGCTAAGCGCATTTCGGGCGATGAACAAGGCAGCGGAAGCGGTGTACGAGGCGATTCGTCGGGACGGCCATCAGCAGGCTGTGCTCGCAAGCATGCAGACCCGCGAAGAGTTGTATGACCGCATCTGCTATCACGCCTTTGAGCAGCGCTTGGACGGTTTGTTTGCGGCGAAGAAATAGGCACCAAGCGAAGGTGCTTGCGTTGCAAAGTAGTCGAGTCCTGCTTCTGTGGGAGCGCCGGAAGGTACGATGCTGTTTGCGTGAGGCAACTCACATCGCGCCTTCCGGTATTCCCACAACAGCAGCGATTGGCCGCTCAATTCTCGAGCACAGCGCCGTCGATGACAGTAGCGTCGACCACCGCGCCGTCGACCACAGCGCCCGCGTCAACGGCGGTTGCAAAGTCCCCCGCCAGCGCCTTGTATACGGCCACCAGTGCGGTCGCCTGCTCCACTCGTGCTTGCAGAGCCTGCGACTGCAGATCGAGTTGGCTGCGTTGCGCATCCAGAACATCCAAATAGTTGGAAGCCCCGGCATCAAAACGCAGCTGGGCCAGCCGTGTGGCTTCGTCTGATGCGTTCCGCGCGCTGCCCAATTCGACAGCGCCCTGGTTAGCCGCGCGCAACCCGGCCAGCGCGTTCTCGGTGTCTTCCAGCGCACGTAAAACGGTCTCCTGATACAGGGCTCGAGCTGCATCCGCCCGCGCCTCGGCGGCGTCGACAAACTGACCAACACGTCCGAAATCAAGGAAGCGCCAGGTGAGAGACGGACCAAAACTCCAGCGATCGGCGGCGCGGTTGCCGAGCTTGCCAAACTGCTGGGCGGTCCAGCCATAGTCGCCAAGCAAGGTCAGGATCGGAAAATACTGCGCCTTCTCATAGCCGATGTCGGAGTAGGCGGCCGCCAGCTGCCGCTCGGCGCGGCGAATGTCGGGACGCCGCAGCAACCAGTCAGCGGGCGAGCCAATCGTTTGCAGAGTGGGCAGGGCGGGCAGCTGCTGCTTGGAATCGAGCTGCATGCGCAGCGCGGTCACTGGCGACGCGGTGAGCACGGCGAGACGTTGTTCGTGACGTACCAGTGCTGCCTGCGTCTGCGCTACGCTGGCTGCCAGCGTATGCGCCAAGACCTGCGCACGCGCCACATCGAAAGCGGTGCCGCGACCGGCGTCCATCAACGTCGTCAACAGATCCACGTTGGCCTGCACATTGGCCAATTGTTGTTGAGCAAGCGCCAACTGCTCGCGCGCGCCGAGCAAGGCAAACCAGGCCTGCGCGACTTCCGCGATGATCGACAGCTGCACGTCGGCCAGCGCTGCCGCTTGCGCATCCACTTGTTGATAGATCTCGTTGGACTGATTGCGCAGGCTACCGAACAGATCGATCTCCCAACTGACATCAAAGCCAGCGCGATAAGTTTCGGTTTGGCCCGCTGCTTGCTCAGGAATGAATGGGTCGCTGCCGCTGGGCCGACTGCGTTCCGCGTTGCTCACGGCGGTCACGGTTGGGAACAGCGAGTACGGGCTAAGCCCTGCCAGCGCGCGGGTTTCAGCCAAGCGCGCGGCGGCTTGCGCCACCGTGGTGTTGGCCGCCAGCGATCGGTCCATCAGAGCATCCAGTTCGGCGCTGGCGAAACTGCGCCACAACAGGCGCGGCGCTTTGCTCGCTTGTACTTCATCAGGCGGATTGCCGGCCGCTTGACTTGGCTGATTGCCGGGCGCCTGTTCGAAGCTCACTGGCAACTCCGATTCGGGGCGAACATAGTCGGGGCCGACGGTACAGCCAGCCACCAGCAGCGCCAAGCTGAGCGCGCTGGCAATCGCCCCTGCGCGCTTACCATCAGCAGAGGGAA
>JBBQQV010000338.1:0-4020 GCA_038215505.1 Lysobacterales bacterium | reverse complement strand
TGTCGCACTTGCCCGGCTGCTCGTCGCTGTCGATCAGGACATAGCCCTTGCGACCTGCCACCGTGACGGCGGCGATTTCATCCTTGAAACTGCCGTCGGCCTGCGCGGCCAAGGCCCGCCGCACGCTTTCCGCGGCATACGCGTCTTGTCCATCGCGGGTAAGGCCCAGCTTTTCGACACACATCTCGCCGAAAACGCCCATCGACTGCTTCTGGTAAGGATCGGTCAAGCCGTCCCATGCCATGTGATCGATAAATTCGGCATTGCCATAGCGCAAGCCGGTACGCGAGCCATTCAGCAGATGCGGCGCGTTGGTCATGCTTTCCATTCCGCCGGCGACGATCACCTTCGCCGAGCCCGCTTTGATCATGTCAGCGGCCAGCATGATGGCGCGCATGCCTGAGCCACAGACCTTGTTGATGGTGGTGCAGCCGACCGAGGTTGGCAGGCCCGCACCCAGCACAGCTTGCCGCGCGGGCGCTTGGCCCAACCCAGCGGGCAATACGCAGCCCATGATGGCTTCATCAATGTCCTCAGCGGCGAGCCCCGATTGCGCCACCGCGGCACGGATAGCGGTGGCGCCAAGTGTCGGTGTCGGGACGCCGGTGTACTGGCCGAGGAACGAACCAATCGCTGTGCGCTTGGCGCCGACGATTACGATGCTAGTCATTGCAGTTCCAGTGATGACGGGACAGGGCCGGTGATTATCGCAGTGCGCCCGTTCGACAGCCACCATGACACAGCCCCGATCAGCCTTTCGAACTGCACGCGAGTGTGCTGTTGCTAACGTGAAAGTGGTTCAGATTCGGCTGCTGCCTTTTTCCCTCCCCGATGTTCGGGGGCGGCGTGCTGCGAATTGCAGGCCATAGGCCTGCCGGGTTGAGCGCGCAATGCACCGGACAGGTCGGGTAGGGGCCAGCAAGCATTTTTGCCTAGCGGTCATTCTGCGGGGTGCTGCTTCGCCGCTGCATGAAAGTTAGTGGGCAGATTTGTTGGCTGGGAGTAGCCTTCGCCTATGCAGGCACTCCCCCGACTTCGTTGCGTGTTGGCCCCACTGCGCCGCTCTTTGGCGTACGCCCGAGCGGTATTTGTCGGCAGCCTGATGGTCGGTGCTGTGGTGACGCCCGCTCAGGCGAAAGATGAAACAGGCCCCGGTGTAGAGCGGGTGCGCTTCTTCGCGCTTGGTATCGAGGCTGGCTTGGCGCAGCCGACAGCGCGCGCGATTGCACAGGATCACGACGGGTTCCTGTGGATTGGCTCGCAGGACGGGCTCAGCCGCTATGACGGCCACGAATTCGAGGTGTTTCGTCGCGATACCCGTTCGTCAGCAGGACTTTCCGACAATCACATTACTGCGTTGGCGGTCGATGCTGAGGGCGTACTGTGGATCGGCACCCAATCGGGCGGGCTGTCGCGCCGCGACCCGCGCTCCGGTTCGATCACGCGAGCCTCGCGCGAATTCGGTAAAGGCGATCGGGTGTCTTTCGAACAAATCGAAGCGTTGCTGTGGCATGAGCGCGTGGGTTTGCTGGTCGCAAGTGCTGGCGGTCTCATTCAACGCCGACAAGGTGATAGGTGGGAAGTGCTTGAGTTGGGGCTTGATCGCTCCACAGGGCCGGTACGCAGCCTGCGCGTGAGCCGTCAAGGCGACCTGATGATTGCCGCCCGCAACGGCGCTTGGCGATGCAAAGGCACGCTGGAGTGTGGCCCTGCTTTCGTCGACGCTGAGGATCGCGCCATCGATGCATATGATTTGCTCGATGATGCCGATGGCAGCCTGTGGCTGGCCAGCACCGAGCGCGGCATCTTCCATTACACCGCCAACGGCGAATTGATCGAGCGCATCCACCGCGATGGCAACGAGGGTCGGCGGCTGGGCGACGATGCCACCCGCAGTTTGCTGACTGATCGGGCAGGCAGGCTTTGGATCGCCAACAACAATGGCGTTTCCCGCCTTTCGAGCGACCGCAAGCAGTTGCGTAATTGGCATCCTCGGCCTACCGGCATCGGCGGATTGCCGACCGGGCGGTTGCACACTCTGTTTGAGGATCGCAGTGGCCTACTTTGGTTTGGCACATGGACCGAGGGATTGGCGCTACTCGATCCGGCCACCGAGTCGTTCCTCTCGATCAGCAGTGATCGATCCCAGCCCGGCGCCTTGCCCTCAGATGTCATCTCGGCCCTGCTTCCTGCAGCCGACGGCAGCTTGTGGATGGGCCAGGGCAGCACCGGTGGTCTGGTTCGTTTCGATCTGCAGCGCGGCGTTGTCGAACGCTTTCTGCATGACCCTGAGGATCCCAACAGCCTCTCGCACAATTTCGTCCAGCACTTGACCTTTGATCGCGAGGGCCGGTTATGGGTGGCGACACGTGGCGGCGGCTTGAATCGAATGCGCGTCGATGGCAGCGGTTTTGATCGCTTTCAGAATCAGCCTGACGATCCGGGCAGCCTGGCCAATGACCAACTGGTCAGTCTGTATGCGGATTCCGACAACACCCTGTGGATCAGCACGCTCGATTCGGGCCTGGATCGGCTTTGCAACGGCTGCACAGAATTTGTCCATTATCGGCATCGCGCGGACGACCGCACGTCGATCAGCAGCGACAACCTCAACAGTGTTTACGAGGATACCGACGGCCGCTTCTGGGTGGCACTGCGTCCCGGAGGCATCAACCTGCTGGATCGAAAATCCGGTCACTTCGATGGTGTGCAGTCCGAGCCGACTGACCCGTCATCGTTAAGCAGCAACGCGGTGACGGTGTTGTTTGAAGACAGTCGTCATACGCTCTGGGTGGGTACCCAAGGCGGCGGCGTCAATCGTGTTGAATCGATGGCCAGTGGCGTGCCCAGATTCCGTCGCTTGTCGCGGGCCGATGGCTTGGGCGCGGATGCCGTCGGCAGCATGTTTGAAGATGCACGCGGGCGGCTTTGGGCCGGTACGACGGCGGGACTGAGTCGGATTGACCCGGAGCGTTGGCAAAGCGAGAATTTCGGCGGTCGTGACGGAGCTCAAACGGGCGGCTATTTTATTGGCAGCCAAGCGCGGTTACCCAACGGCAGCATGGCGTTCGGTGGCCTGCGCGGTGTCACCATTCTCGATCCCGAAAAACTGCCCGCGCGGCAATCGCCCGGTCGTGTGGTGTTGACCCGTGCACGTAGCTCGGCGGCACCCGACCTGGATCAGGATTCGTTGCGCCTGGCCGACCGCATTCGCCATGATGGCAGTCTGCGCTTGGGCCATCCTGCCCGCGATCTCAACTTCGAATTTTCGGCGCTGGCCTTGAATGCGCCGGAAGGTCTGCGCTATCGCTATCGCCTAGATGGGCTCGATACCGACTGGGTTTATAGCGAACCGCGACGTCGTTTTGCGGCGTACACCAACCTGCCGAGTGGCAGCTACCAGTTTCGGGTGCAAGCCACGATTGGCGCCTTGACTGGACCTGAAACTCTGATCGGATTGACCGTCGACCCGCCGCCTGCCACCCACTTGCTGGCGAAAACCGGATACGTATTGCTGGGTGGTTTACTACTCATGGCCTTTGTCTGGCAGCTGCGCAGCCGTTGGCGCGAGCGTGAAGGAGCGGCCGACAACCTGCGCGACAGCGAGGCACGACTCAAACTTGCGCTGTGGGGCACCGGCGATGAGTTATGGGATCTGGACCTTCGCAATGACACGATAAAGCGCATCAACCCGCTGCCATTTTTGGCGGCGCCACGCGACCAGTCCTCCGTTCGTTCGGCTGACTTGATGCGTTTCATCCATCCCGATGATCGCCATCTGCCGGTGCTGGCATTAACCAGTCATCTACGCGGCGAGACCGGCGTGTTTGAAGTGACCTACCGTGTGTTGGACACTGCAGGTGAATGGCGTTGGCTGCGCTCGCGTGGCCGAATTGTCGAGCGTGACGAGACGGCGCGTGCATTGCGCGTGGCCGGCACTGTCAGCGACGTAACCGAACTGAAAATCGGCGAAATCGACCTGCAAACGCTCAACCATGAGCTTGAGCAACGGGTGGAGGA
>JBBQQV010000337.1:0-4044 GCA_038215505.1 Lysobacterales bacterium | reverse complement strand
CTTGCCAGCAAGCTGCCTGTGCCCGTGATTGGCATCGGCGCGGGTGCCTCCTGCGATGGCCAAGTGCTGGTGATGCACGATGTCCTGGGCGTCACTGCGGGCAAGCGGCCGCGATTTGTGCGTGATTTTCTCACTGGAAACGGGAGTGTTTCGGACGCGTTTGCTGCCTATGTGCAAGCGGTTCGTGATGGCAGTTTTCCGACCTTGGTGCACGGCTTTGAGTGACTTGGGCGTGCGTCAAAACCACCCACAGCCTGCATTGGAAGTGGTTGCAACACTCTCGGAATTGCGCACCCGCGTGAGCGGTTGGCGTTTGGCGGGTGAGCGCATCGCTTTTGTGCCGACCATGGGTAATCTGCACGCGGGACATTTTGCGCTGGTTGAGCGGGCACGCACCCAATCCGATCGTGTCGTTGCCAGCGTCTTCGTCAACCCCACCCAGTTCGGCCCCAACGAGGATTTCGCCCGCTACCCGCGCACGCCGGCCGCAGACGAAGCCGGACTTCGTGCTTCCGGCTGCGACCTGCTTTTCCGGCCCGACGTTGAGGTGATGTATCCGTTTGGCTTGGATCGGGTGGTGCGAGTGGCGGTACCGGGCTTGTCCAGCGTGCTCTGCGGTGCTCACCGGCCAGGCCATTTTGATGGCGTAGCAACGGTGGTGTTGCGGCTGCTTTGCATGGTTCAGCCTGACATCGCGATTTTTGGTCGCAAGGACCTGCAGCAGTTGCAGCTGATTCACTATCTCGCCACCGATTTTGCGCTGCCGGTGCGCATCGACGCGGGACCGACGACCCGTGAAGCCGATGGCTTGGCGATGAGTTCTCGCAATCAGTTCCTGACGGCTGAGCAGCGGCCATTGGCGGCGCGTATTCGGCAGTGTCTCGGCGAAATGCTGGCGGCGGCGGCCGCCGGCAACGTGGCACAAGCGATCGAGGCTGCAGCTATGGTCGGCCTGCGCGACGGGGGTTTTGATCCCGATTACGCGGCCCTGCGTTTTGAGGATCGTTTGGACGAAAGTCTGTGGGGGCCGATTTTGCCTGCGCAGCAGCCACGCTTGGTGGCCTTGATTGCTGCCCGTTTAGGCTCGACTAGGCTGATCGACAATGTCGCCATGAGCGAACTTCACGTTTAGTCTTGGCCTCTCGGTCGGCGAATTTCGGCTCCCGAAACGTCCTGCCAGTCGTGCTGGCAGAGGGCATAGATCAGCGGCGTCCGGCGCTGAAGGCGGAAGTGTCGCTTTTTTCTGACGGATGCAAGAAATAGTTGTTGCGTTTTGCCACAAGCTGTCGTAACTTAGCCACGTGGTCGGACCTGCCGCGCTCTGCGCGCTCCCGGCCACACAGGGCGCACGTTTTGTATCGTCACTCCGCTTATACCCCCGGTCACTCCGGGGGTTTTTTTTGCCTGTCGTTTTGGTTGTTGTGAATTTACAACAAAGAGGAATTTGGTCCATGCGCTGTGCCCCTTGGATAGATCGTCTCGCCGCCCATGCGGGTCGTGTGATTGACCGCTCGCTGCTGCAGTTGATCTTTGAAGACGCTGGGCGGGCTGAGCGCATGTGTCTTCGGGTCGGACCCATTCATGCCAGTTTCGCTCGCCAGCGCGTGGATGCCTCCGCGTGGCAAGCGTTGATTGATATGGCCCACGTTGCTGGCTTGCCGGCGGCGTTTCGCGCCTTGGTCGACGGCGCCAAGGTTAATGGCACCGAACAGCGAGCCGCCTTGCACACCGCATTACGCTCGGATGTAGGACGTGGTCCCGTGGCCGCCGCTGCCCGAGCCCAAGCTCTGGCGGTGTTGCCACAGGCGGACGGCTTGGCCGCGCAGTTGGCCGCGAGCGATGTTATCGATGTCATCAACGTGGGCATTGGCGGGTCGGATCTTGGCCCGCGATTCGTCGTCGATGCACTACGCGAACACAGTGACGGGCGCTTTCGAGTGCATTTCCTGAGCAATGTGGATGCGCATGCCGCACAACACTTGCTGCGCTCACTTGAGCCACGGCGAACCGCCGTGATTTTGGTCTCGAAGACGTTTTCGACCCAAGAAACCCTGATCAACGGCGGCATACTCCGCGCCTGGTTGGGCGACGACTCCCGACTGTTCGCGGTAAGTGCCAACGTCGAGCGGGCGATGGCGTTTGGGTTGCCGCCCAAGCAGATTCTGCCTATGTGGGATTGGGTGGGGGGCCGCTACTCATTGTGGTCCGCAGTCGGCTTCTCGGCGCGTTTGGCGCTCGGTGCCTCCCGGTTTGCCGAACTGTTGGCGGGTGCCGCAGAGATGGACGAGCATGTGGTTAACGCCCCGATCGAGGCGAGTCTGCCGATCTGGCATGCGCTCACCGCGGTTTGGAATCGCAACGCGATGGGTCTGGCGACGCATGCAATCCTGCCCTACGACGACCGCTTGGCGCGCCTTCCCGCGTTCTTGCAACAGTTGGTGATGGAAAGCCTTGGCAAGTCTGTGCATAACGACGGCAGCGCCGTGGATGGGGCAACCGCGCCGGTGATCTGGGGTGCGCCTGGCACCGATAGCCAACACAGCTTTTTTCAAGCGCTGCATCAAGGCACCGATAGCGTGCCCGCAGATTTCATTGGCGTTGTGAGACCTGATCATGCTTACCCGTTGTCGCATGCCACCTTGCTCGCCAATCTGCTGGCGCAATCGGAAGCCTTTGCCAACGGCGCCGAGCATGCCGATCCGCATCGTCGCTATCCCGGCAGCCGGCCGAATACGCTATTTCTGCTGGATGCCCTAACGCCGCATTCGCTGGGCGCGCTGTTGGCGATGTACGAGCACTCGGTCTACGCGCAATCGGTGTTATGGGGCATCAACGCGTTTGATCAGTGGGGCGTTGAGCTCGGCAAAAAGATCGCTGGCGATCTTCTGCCTGCGTTGACCGGGAGTGCTGATGTGGCGGATCCGATTACGCGCCAACTGTTGGCTGAGATTCGCGCCCGCCGGTAGCAGCCTCGGCTTGTGCCTTTTCGGACTGACGCGCCAGCGCCCAAGCGACGTGCTCGCGCACCAGTTCCGATGGGTGCTGCGTGCGGGTGAGCAAGGCATCGACGATGTGCGGGTGATTCGGCGCATTGCCCAACGCCACCGCAACGTTGCGCAGCCAACGAACCCAACCGATGCGGCGAATTGCTGAGCCTTCGGTGAGGGCGAGAAACGTCGCTTCGTCCCAACTGAACAACTCGATCAGCGACAAGCCATCAAGCCCGTGCCGAACTCGGAAGTCCGGCTCCGCGCTGAGCTTGGCAAACTTGTTCCATGGACACACCAATTGGCAGTCGTCGCAGCCGTAAATCCGATTGCCCATCAATGACCGCAAGTTCTCGGGGATGCTGCCTGACAGCTCGACGGTGAGGTAGGAAATGCAGCGTCGTGCATCCACTTGATAGGGCGCGACGATGGCGCCGGTGGGGCAGGCGGGGATGCAGCGTGTGCAGGTGCCGCAGTGCTCGCTGGTCGCTTGGTCGGCCGGCAGCGGCAGGTTGGTATAGATCTCGCCCAGGAAAAACCACGAGCCGGTGCGGGTGTCGATCAAATTGCTGTGCTTGCCGATCCAACCGAGGCCAGCATTCCTAGCCAGCGCCTTTTCCAGCACCGGCGCTGAATCGGTGTAGACGCGGTAACCGTAACTGCCAATGGCTTGTTCGATGCGTGTGGCCAACATCTGCAAGCGCCGCCGCAACAGCTTGTGGTAGTCGCGGCCCAAGGCGTAGCGAGACACGTAGCCAAGAGTCGCATCGCTCAACACTGACCAAGCGTCTTCGGCCGCTGGGAAATAATCCATTCGCGCCGAGATGACCCGCAGAGTGCCCGGTTGCAAGTTTTCGGGATTTGCTCGCGCGCTGACGTTGCGCGCCATGTAATCCATTTCGCCGTGGCGGCCGTCTGCAAGCCAGCGCATCAAATGCGCCGCGTCTGCGGCCAGCGCGGGCTGTGCGATGCCGACCGATTGGAAACCCAACTGCGTGCCCCACTCGCGAATCTGATCGAGCAGCGCATCACAATTGATGTCGGCGGCCGGCTGGGT
>JBBQQV010000336.1:0-4046 GCA_038215505.1 Lysobacterales bacterium | reverse complement strand
AACATCACGATCTCGAACGTGCCCGGTCCGGAGGCACCACTGTATTTCCGCGGCGCGCAAATGGAAGCCTCCTATCCCGTATCGCTGGTCTCGCATGGACAAGCACTCAACATTACTTGCCAAAGTTATGCCGGCCACTTGCACTTCGGCTTCACCGGCTGCCGCGACAGCCTGCCGCACATGCAGCGATTGGCTCCCTACACCGCTGAAGCGTTGGATGAGTTGGAGTCCGCGTTGGCGAGTGCGGCGTTCGCCGCCAGTGTATCGCCAGCGAAATTGAAGACGCGACGCAAGGGCGCAACAAAGGCTGCTGTTTTGACTGCGATCAAGCCGGTGGTGGCAACTCCGCCGATGCCCGCGTCCAGCAAACCTGTGAAGAGAAAGAAGCCCGCCGCTGCGCCAGTCGAAGCGGCGGAGCCGCCATCACCGGCCAAGAAGAAGGCGGCTTTTCGGAAGGGGAGCAAGCTGAAGGAGTGATGTTCGCTCTCTGTGGCCGCACCTCAAAGCGAAAACTGGCCAGCGAACCCGTAAAAGCGAACATGCCAACGCACCGCCGAGGCGAACAACCGCCCAATCAGGCCCCGCGAATCACCATCGGCACGTGCCCCGACGCCACATCAAACCGCCGCGCCGACTCCACGTTGAGCGCAGAGTCGTCGAAAAATATGTCCGCCCCAAACGCTTCCAGAAATGGGCCTTTGTCGCGGCCGCCCAGGAACAGGGCTTCGTCGATGCGCACGTCCCACTGCCGCAGGGTCATGATCACGCGTTTGTGCGCAGGGGCCGAGCGGGCGGTGACCAAGGCGGTGCGTAGCGGTGATTGATGGACCGGGAAGGCGGCTTGAATGCGGTGCAAAGCGGCCAATACTCCGCGAAACGGGCCGCCCGAGAGTGGCTCTGACCAACGCTCGGATTCGTGGCGCGAGAACTCCGCCAAGCCGTGCTCATCGGAAATGCGTTGTGATTCGTCACCAAAGATGACGGCGTCGCCATCAAATGCGATGCGCAACTGATCACTTGCACGCGTCGGTGCTTTGCTTGGCAAGATGGTGGCGGCGGCGACACCGGCGGCAAGCGCACTGGTCACGTCCTCGGGATGCGCAGACAAGAACAACTGCGCGCCGAAGGGCTTGATGTACGGAAACGGCGCGGCACCATTGGTGAACGCGGCGCGCACGATGTCCAAGCCATGGCATTCAATTGAATTGAAGATGCGCAATCCCGTATCAGAGGAATTGCGCGACAGCAGGATGACTTCGACGCGCGGCAAGTCCGCCGTGCTGTGTGCATTCAAGGCCAGTAGTTTGCGCACCAAAGGAAACGCGATGCCCGGCCCCAGCGGGTCTTCTTCGTGGGATCGTTGAAAGTCTGCATAGGCATCAAGGCCTTCACGCTCGAACAGTTCGTGGCTGTCCTCCATGTCGAACAGTGCACGCGATGAAATAGCGACCACGAAGGCGCTATCTTTGCTGGCAGCAGATGCTGAGCGGTGCTCGCTCATCGGGCTGCCAGCAGCCGCATCAATGGGCAAATTGCTCATTGAGAATGCGCTCTTCGAGATGCTGTTCGGGATCGAACAACAAGGTCACGGTGCGCGTGGTGGATTCGCGAATGACCACTTCGACGATATCGCGCACCTCGGACGAATCGGCGGTCGCACTCACTGGCCGCTTGTAGTGATCCAGAATCTCGAAGCGCACCTCGGTGTGCGCGCGCAAAATCGCGCCGCGCCAGCGCCGTGGTCGAAACGGGCTGATTGGCGTCATTGCCAGCACCGAGCTGTCCAAGGGCAGGATTGGACCGTGCGCAGACAAGTTATAGGCAGTGCTGCCGGCGGGTGTCGATACCAACACGCCGTCGCAAACCAACTCCTCCAAGCGTACTTCGCCATTCAATGACACCCGGATCTTGGCGGCCTGCTTGGTTTGCCTTAATAGCGACACTTCGTTGAACGCCACCGCTTCCACCGTGTTGCCTGACTCGGATTGCGCAATCATCTCCAACGGACGAAGCACCGCCGGTTGCGCACGCATGATCCGTTCGACCAGATCGTCCGGCCGATGCTGGTTCATCAAGAATCCCAAGGTGCCCGCCTTCATGCCGTATACCGGCTTGGCATAGGTGCGATGGCGATGCAGGGTCTGCAGCATGAAGCCATCACCGCCCAAGGCGACGATGACGTCGCAATCGGGCACGCTGCACTCGCCATAGCGCGAACGCAACGTCTTCAAAGAGTCCTGTGCCTCGGGAGTTTTGCTGCCCTCAAAGGCAAGACGAGGCGGGGTTGACATGACTTCTCCAGTGGCGAACTACACGTACGGCGATAGGACCACGCGAAGGCTACCGGTGCAAGGCAATGTGGGAGCGGCGGCCGCCCTTACCGTTCCTCTGTCGCGGAGCAAGCAGTCTCAGGAACGGGTCGTGGCGACGCAGCTTGCCTTGGGGAAGGAGGGCGCCGCTCCCGCAGCGCTGCTGTTTTCGCCAACATCAAGAGCAGCCGCGCAGGAGCGCGTCCCTCCCAGAGCAAAAGCAACTCGCTGTCGCCGGGAGCACCCTTCTCCAAGGCGATGTGGGAGAGGCGGCAGCCAGAAGAGGCTTTGCTCCCAGGCAAACCCTTTCGCGGCTTCCGCCGCTCCCACACGCCGCGCCCACGTCCGCCTTTAAACCGCTACCGCTCCGCGTACGTCACCAGCTGCGCCAAGCGCCGCACGGCCACCGACACCGTTGGGTAGTCGGCCGCACGCTGAGCGCGGATCTCGGAGAACATCTGCAGGGTGAAGCGCAGGGCGGGGTCGTCGCGCTCTACCCAAGTCGAGACACGCTGCTCGATGGCGGTGTCCTTGTCGTCAAGCAACTGCGCAACGAGCGCACTCTGTTGCGACTGCAATTCATCGCGGAGCACACCGCGAGCCAGTGCGTGCCAGCGACCATCCACCGGCAGCGCTTCAATGCGGTCTGCCAACCATCGCAGATGCAGCACTTGTCCGACTTCTGAGCCGATGCGGCCCACGTCGATCACCGACACGCCATGATCGTGAGCCACTTCGATCATGTCCAGGGCCGAGCCCAGCTGTGGCAGCAGTGACAGGCGCTCCGCCAAATTCTGCGGGAAGCCAAGATCCAGCCAACGCGCGCGATCCTCGGCGAATTCGCGCTTGTCGTCGTCACTCAAGACGCGAGCCAAACCGGCCGACAGTTCCGCCATGCCGGGTTGGTAGCGCGCCACCGAAGCAGCAATGTCGCGGCGTTCGCTGGCGGGGCGTTGCAGCAGCCAACGCGTCATCGCCCGCAACACATTCCAGATGCGCATCAGCGCGTCGACTTGGGCACTCTCGCTGACCTTGCCATCCAGCGCATCAATCTCACCCCACGCCTGCCGTGCATCGATGACTTCGCGGGCGATGCTGTAGGCCTTGGCGACCGCCGCCGAACTTTCGCCGGTGTCCTCTTGCATGCGCATGACAAAGGTTGAGCCCATCCGATTGACCATCGAATTGGTCACCGTAGTGGCGATGATCTCGCGACGCAAGCGATGCCGCTGCATGTGCTCGCCGTACTTTTCGCGTAGCGGCTCGGGAAAGTAACGCGACAGTTCCTTCGACAAGTAAGGATCTTCGGGGACGTCGGAATCCAACAACTGCTGGAAGGCCACAATCTTGGAATAAGACAGCAGGATCGACAGTTCCGGCCGAGTCAAACCCAAACCACGCGCCTTGCGCTCCGAAAGTTGAGCATCGGACGGCAGAAACTCGATCGCGCGATCCAACAGACCCTTTGATTCAAGCGTTCGAATGAAGTGCTGTTTGGAGCCGAGACGGGTAACGCTCATTCGCTCCATGAGGCTGATGGCCTGGTTCTGCCGATAGTTGTCGACTAGCACCAGTTGCTCGACCTCAGCGGTCATCTGCGCCAACAGCGCATTACGCTCGGCCAACGTCATTTCTTCGCGGGCCACCGCGTCGTTCAACAGAATCTTGATGTTGACCTCGTGATCCGAAATGTCAACGCCGGCCGAGTTGTCGATGAAATCCGTATTCAGCAGGACC
>JBBQQV010000335.1:0-4050 GCA_038215505.1 Lysobacterales bacterium | reverse complement strand
CGCTGAAGTGCGCGCTAAAGCCGGCATAGGCGATGGCCTGCTGCGGCTGTCGATCGGCATTGAAGCAGTCGATGACCTGTTGGCTGATATCGCGGCGGGGCTTGATCGCGCCGCCGCGCTGGCGCCAGCGACGGCGGTGTCAGGGTATTGAGGGCGCAGCTTTAGCAGCAGTCGCTGCAGGGTAGTTCGCTGCCCGCCAGATCCAGGCGCCGCGGAACAAGCGCCGCTCTACCGGAGCGTGATAGCGTTGCGCTTGTGTTTGCAGAGCCGACCGAGCGAAGCGAAGGCGTACGCGCGCAGCGCGCGAACCTGCTCGGCTGCTGTGCTCACGCTGCTCGCGCTGCTCGCGACAGCGGCTTGCTCAGCCCCGGCGGTGGGGCGTTGAAATAGTCGTCGATCGGCGTCGGTTGATCGACCACATAGCCTTGCGCATAGTCGACACCCAAGTGATATAGGCGGTCGCGGATGGCTTCGTTCTCGACAAACTCGGCCACTGTCCGCTTGTTGATGCCGCGAGCAATGTCGGCAATCGCGCGCACGATCGACAGCGACAATGGCGATGTGTCGAGTTCGCGCACAAAGCTGCCGTCGATCTTGAAATAGTCGACATCCAACGCGTTGAGATAGGCGAAAGAGCAGAAGCCAGTGCCGAAATCATCCAACGCAAGTCGGCAGCCGAGCGCTCGCACGCCGTCGATAAAGCGTCGCGCTTCGCCGAGGTCGCGGATCGCCGAGGTCTCGGTGATTTCAAAACACAGCTTGCCGCGCGGCACCGTGCTTTCGATCAAGCGCTTGCGCAGGAAGATCAGAAACTCCGGATCGTTCACCGATGCCGCGCACAGGTTGATGCCGCAAAGCTCCACTTCGGCCAGCGCGACCGGATGCGACTCCAGCCAAGTCAAGGTCAGCTCGATCACGTGGCGATCCAGTCGCGTGCCCAAGCGAAAACGCTCGGCGGCAGCGACAAATTGATCCGGCTGCAGCAGCGCGCCCGTTTGCGGATCGGTCATGCGGGTAAGCACTTCAAAGTGGCGACCCTTGGCCAGGCCCAGCACCAGCGGACTAATGGTCTGGCAATACAGTCGAAAGTTGCCTTGTTCCAGCGCTGTCGTCAGGCGCATGGCCCACAACATGGCTGATGAGCGCTCGCGCGCGGCGTCGCCCGTGGTGATCAACTTGACCCGATTGCCACCCATCTCCTTGGCCCCAAAACACGCAGCATCTGCTTGCGCCAGCAGGGCGGGATAGTCTTGCCGACGTGGCAAAAACGGCACCAGCCCAATGCTGGTCGTCAGCGAGTACACGTGACCCGTGTGCGGATAGCGAAACTCGGCAATCGCTTCGCGCAATTTCTCACAATCACGCTCCGCCTCCAGCGGCAAACGCTTGCGCAACAACACGGCAAACTCGTCGCCGCCAATCCTCGCCAGGATGTCATCGCTGCGCAGCGATGCGGTCAACACGCCAGCCAGCGAGCGTACTAGCGCGTCACCTACTTCGTGGCTGGCGGTGTCGTTGATCAGCTTGAATTGATCGAGATCGATATAGGCCAAGGCCATTGGCTCTTCGCCACCGCCTTCAATCAACCTTCGCGCCTGCGCCTCGAAGCCGACCCGATTCAGCAAGCCAGTGAGTTCGTCGTGGCTGGCCGCTCGCAGCATCTGGCTCGATGCAATGCGGCTCTCGAAGGTGGTGGCCGCCAGGAACAACGGTGCCAGCGTCACCACGGAGAGAAACACCAGCAGCACCACGGCCTCAAATAGCGACGGTGGTGGAAGGAACCCACCGATGCCGATGCCTGCGACCAAGGCCAAGCCAATGCCCACCAACAGTGCACCCAAGGCAGTCATCAATGGCGGAAATCGCAGCGCACTCCATAACAGCAAGGCCAAGGGCAAGCTGGTCAGGCCCAATGCATACGTGGATGCAATATTCGCTGACGCCATCACCACCACCGCGCTGCTCGCAAGCAAGGCGCTCCAGATCACCATCTCGCGGGGGCTGGCAAAACGCATGCGTTGGCCCGCATCGCGGCGCTCATGCCGACGCAAGAACGCCAGCCGCAAAGCCGGTGCCACCAGCACCACACCAAACAGACTGCCGGTAAACCATTTGGCCGAGGCTTGCAGAGCCTCTGCCGCCGGCGACATGCCATTCAAGACCAGACCGGCAACCCCAATCGGCGCGCTCAGCGCTGACATCAGGATGCCGCCAGCGAGCACAGCCAAACCGGTGCGCACTGCAAAGCCAGCCAGCAGGCGACCACCTAAACGCATGGCCAAGGTGGCGCCCGCCACTGCGCCCAACACATTCGCGACCGCCGAAAATGGCAGAAATCCCCACGGCGCACCAACCACGATTTGCGCAAGCAGATCGGCCAGCAGCAACAGCATCCAGTAGCGCCGACCGAACATCAGCAAGCTTGCCAGCGCGACGCCGGAAGGCAGCCAGATCAGCGCGACCTGGTCGGGACCATGCAGTACCTCTGAACCAATCACCGCACCGCCCACATACAGGCCAAGCACAGCGGCGTAACGCGAGAGGTGGCGAGGCAGGTTCACAATGCGAGTTTAGGGTTTATTGACGTGTATGGAGTAGGCCGCGACGGGGCTGTGCGTTTGCCGCGCAAGGAAGAGCGAGAGAGTTTATGTCGATAAACGAGCGAGTGATGACGCCGCGATCAGTGTTTGCAAAGGTGCTGGTGACATCCCTGCCGACTTAGCATTCGATCACGTTGACAGCCAAACCACCGCGCGAGGTTTCTTTGTATTTGTCCTGCATATCACGACCCGTGTCACGCATGGTCCGGATGACCTTGTCCAAGCTGACCTTGTGTTTGCCGTCGCCACGCATCGCCATGCGCGATGCGTTGATCGCCTTCACCGCGCCCATGGCGTTGCGCTCGATGCAGGGAATCTGCACCAGTCCGCCAATCGGATCGCAGGTCAGCCCGAGGTTGTGCTCCATGCCGATCTCCGCCGCATTCTCGATCTGACTGGGCGTGCCGCCGAGCGCGGCAGTAAGCCCGGCGGCGGCCATCGAACAGGCGACCCCAACTTCGCCTTGGCAGCCGACCTCTGCACCGGATATGGACGCATTCTCTTTGTACAAAATGCCGACTGCGCCCGCAGTCAGCAGAAAATCGAAGATGCCGGCTTCGCTGGCAGTTGGACAAAAACGGTCGTAGTAGTGCAGCACGGATGGGATGATGCCGGCGGCGCCATTGGTGGGCGCGGTGACGACGCGGCCGCCCGCGGCGTTCTCCTCATTCACCGCCAGCGCATACAGGTTGACCCAGTCGAGCACGGTCAGAGGGTCGCGCATCGCGGCTTCTGGACGGAAGGAAAGCTCCTTGAACAAGGCTGGCGCGCGGCGTGAAACATGCAGACCACCGGGCAAGGTGCCTTCGGAGCGAATCCCGCGGGCGACGCAGGCCTGCATCGCTTCCCACAGCTGGCGCAGGCCAGCGTGGATGGCATCCTCGCTGCGCCATGCGCCTTCGTTGGCATGCACCAGTTGCGCGATGCTGATGCCGTGTTCGCGACATTGCGCCAACAGGCTGTCACCGCTGTTGAATGGATAGGTGAGCTCGGTGGTGTCGGCAACGATACGGTCTTCGGCCGCTTCGTCTTCGTTGACCACAAAACCACCGCCGACCGAGTAGTAGTCGCGCGTGGCAATCAGCTGATCGGCAGCGTCAAACGCAGAAAAGCGCATGCCATTGGAGTGCAAAGGCAGCTTCTGGCGTTTGTTGAAAACCAGGTCGCGCTTTTCGTCGAAATCGATGGCGTGGCGGCCCTGCAAACTGATCCGCTTGCTGCTGCGAATGTGCGCTAGCGCTTCAGGGATGCGGTCGGGATCAACACGATCCGGCTGCTCGCCCTGCAAGCCCAGCAGCACGGCTTTGTCGGTGCCATGGCCGCGACCAGTCAAGGCCAATGAGCCGAACAATTCGCAGCGCACGCGTCGACAATCGGGTAAGCGACCCGACTGCGCCAACCAGCGATCCACAAACCGCGCCGCTGCCCGCATCGGCCCGACGGTGTGTGA
>JBBQQV010000334.1:0-4065 GCA_038215505.1 Lysobacterales bacterium | reverse complement strand
AGCGTTCATCGCGTCGACCAGCGCAGATCCGAGATTGGTTTCCGAGGGCAGCCGGAGCAGGGTGTCGTAGCGAGCGGCTTCGGGCAGCATGAACGCGCGGCGCTTGATGAAATCGCTCTTGCCCAACGGGCGCTTGGGCATTTTGCCGGTGGCCTGATCGGCCTGGATGGCGGCGAGGGCGGCCTGGTAGCGTTTGGTGGCATGGCGCAGGAAGATCACGCCGAGCACAGGCATGCAGTATTCGTAGCTGGTGAGCTTGGAATTGGCGCGCAGCTGGTCCGCACCTGCCCACAGGCTGGCCTCGATTTTGGCGATGTCTTGGAGGGCGTTGGCGGTCATGGGCTGGTTTTGTGGGAGGGCTTTTGCGTGGGGCTGAATGGGGTGGTTTAGTGGCCGGACGTATGATAATGCTTCGATTTCTCGAAAATCGTTCAAGCCATGCAAAACAAGCCTGTTTTTGAAGCTTTTACGTGCGCCGACGAAAAGCGCGATGGGTCTTGGCGCATGAGTTGGAGTGCCTGATGGCATCGGCGGTCGACGAACACAAGATGCTACGAGGATTGCTATTTGCAGCGATCGACGTGGTCAACACGACGGTAGCGGAATTGGAGCGCCGCACCGCGATCGTATTTCGACGACAGCCTCCAATCGTTCCGGCACAAAGCGAAAGACGCGCGTCTGGCGGCGTTCTTGAAATGCGTCCGTTCGGTGAGCGTGCTCGACGCTTGCCGCGTTCTGTTGGAATCCGGGCACGTGCTGGAGGTCTACACGTTTTGCCGAGTATTAGACGCGGCAAACGAGGATGTGTCCCTCTTGTTGATGCCCTTGGCGGCGGAGGACGAGGTCCAGCGAGAGCGATTTTTTGAGGGAGTTCTATCAGGAGGAATTTGACGTCCCGGGTAATCCGATGGAGTCAAGCCAGAAGCGTGATCGCGTGTCACGTCAGGGCATTCAGAACGCGCTAGCTCGCATTCCGGGCGCCAAGCCGGTGCCGCCACCGGTCCCCGGAAGGTGTCTCAAGGAAGCTGGGCTGTATAAACGGGAACTGCTGGCAGCGCCCAGCATCGTGCCGATATGCCGTCCCGATCTGCCGCTCATGCCAGCGGCTGAATTGTTGTCCGATGTGTTGCTGCGCTACCAGCCGGGTAAAACGCGGGTGCCTGTCAAAGCGCAGGCGGCAATCTAAGCCGCCAGCCCCGCAAGCCAAGGTGCCGCCTGCGTGATGCGCACGCCGTTGCGCTCTTCGTTGGTGCGCAAGTGCCGTACCAATTGAATCGCTTGCGCTTTCGGCCACATGGGCATGATTTTTCTGAAAGCCGGGTGAGGAGCGCTATCGGTCCATTTGCATTCGATCAAGTGGGACAGCGCATTGCCGCTCGACAGGGCGAAATCAATTTCAGCGCGCTCTTTGGTGCGCACGTAATGCAAGTCCACCGGTTTGGCCGCGGAGTCTTGCAGAAAATGTACGTGCTTGAGCAGCATCACCGCGACGGCATTTTCAAATCGCGCGCCGTCAGCTTCCAGTGCATCGCCCGCCACCATGCCGATGTCAAAGAAATAGAGCTTGGGCGCCTGCAGCAGGGAACGGGCGATGTTCTTGTTCCACGGCTGCACCGTGAACACGATGTACAACGCCTGCAAGATGTCGATATGGCGTTTCACCGTAGGTTGCGACAGCCCGAGATCGCGGCCAATCGAAGCAAGCGACAACGGCGACCCCACGCGCGAGCGCAACAACTCCAGCAGCAAGCGCATTGCGCCCACCTCCTGCAGGCGCGAGAACTCCAGCACGTCTTCGCGCACCAAGCCGTTGACATACTGATCGCGCCAGCGGCTGGCATCCACCTCGTTCAGTAGCAGGCAAGGCTCGGGGAAACCGCCCCGCTTGAGCAAATGGGCCAGTGCCTCGTCAGGCGTCAGCGCGGCCTTGTTGCGGCGCGCTTTAGTGATGCCCGTTTTGATGGTTTCAAGCGGCCCGGCATCACATAGCTCTTTGACCGAAAGCGGATGCAGACGCCAGCTTAAATACCGCCCCGCCAGAGACTCGCCCGCCTGGCGGAAAGTGTCCATTCGCGCGCTGCCGGTAACCAAAATTTGCTGACCTGCGGGGTGGCCATCAATCACCCCTTTGAGCCAGGGTTTCCAGTCCGCCATCTTGTGCAACTCGTCCAACGCCAACAGCTTGGCATCGGGCATCCAGCTTTGGCGATGGATCGCCGCGCGGTCGGTGGCGATGTCGTAGTTGAGATATTGCGACGGCAGACGTGCCTGCCCCAGCTCCCGGCTCAGCGTGGTTTTGCCGACCTGGCGCGGGCCGGTAACGAACACCAGCTTGCGCTTCAGGTCTTGGGCAATGAGCTTGTTTAGATAGCGTTCCATCTGACTATAGTAACGAACTTATTGAATTAGCCAAGACTTTTTGAAAAAGTGCGTTAATTTAGTCGGACGGGCTTTTCCCGAAAGGCTGTGAATAAGCCGTGTTTGCCCAAGCGAAATATTCGCTGTCAAAGCGTTGTCGAAGTCCTGGCCGACGCTTTTGATCAATCGCCCTTGATCTCCGCCGATTTGTTAAACGCCCCAAAGCGCACGCGATCCAGGCGGCCACGCTCGCCAAACGGGGCCGCTGTCATCGCCGCAGCTTCCCCACCCAGGCCAGCGATGCGCTGCTTCACTGCCGGCGTTTGAGGAATGCGATTGATCTCGCGATTCAAGCGTGCCACGATGTCTTGCGGCACGCCATACGGCGCGTAAAAACCGAACCGGCTATCGGCCTCGAAGCCCACGTGCACGCGGATTTTTTCGACAACCCGAGCGCACGCTACGCGGACATTCTGCTGCCGGCGGCCACCTCGTGGGAGCGTGAAGGCTGGCGCGGCGATCGGCAGGGCGCCCTTGGGCAGGACGCCGGCGCGGCCGGAATCTATGTCAGACTCGACCCGCCGCGCAAATGTTTCGGCCAGAACCTTGGTCCCGAACGACTTGGACTGGGCAGCGTGGCCGCGCCGTCGCACCTGGGCGCGGCACTTGTCGCCAACCTGAATTATGGATGCCATTCCGTAGCAACGTCCGTAGCAAATCCGTAGCAAATCCGCAGCAAATCCGTAGCAAAGTCCGTAGCAAATCCGTAGCACTCAGACCATGGAACAGCATGTTGAATCGTGCTTTTAAATGTCGATTCGGAAGCAGTCTACAGAGTGAAAAGCACTGAATTGAGCCCATGGCGTTTTTGTGTTGCGCCGATGATGGACTGGACCGACCGCCATTGCCGGTTTTTTCATCGCTTGCTGTCGCGCCACGCCCGCTTGTATACCGAGATGGTCACAACGCCCGCGCTCATGCATGGCGACGTGCCGCGCCACCTCGATTTCAACCCCGAAGAGCATCCGCTGGCGCTGCAATTGGGCGGCAGCGAACCTGACCTGCTGGCGCATTGCGCGCGCCTGGCCGCGCGCTGGGGTTATGACGAGGTCAATCTGAATTGCGGCTGCCCGTCGCAGCGGGTGCAGCGCGGCGCCTTCGGTGCCTGCCTGATGGCCGAACCCGAACTGGTGCGCGACTGCGTCAAGGCCATGGTCGACGCGGTATCGATCCCGATCACGGTCAAGCACCGCATCGGCATTGACCGCGCCGACAGCTATGGGTTCGTGCGCGACTTTGTGGGCACCGTCGCTGATGGTGGCGCTACGGTTTTCATGGTGCATGCGCGCAGCGCCTGGCTCACTGGCCTGAGCCCGAAGGAAAACCGCGAGGTGCCGCCCTTGCGCTACGAATTCGCCGCACGCCTGAAGCAGGATTTTCCGCACTTCACGTTCGTCCTCAATGGCGGCATTGCCGACCATGCCGGCATTGCCGCGGCGCTTGCCACGGTCGATGGCGTGATGCTGGGGCGCCATGCGTATCACGAGCCGTGGTTCCTGTCGCAAGTGGATCGACGCTGGTTCGACGACCAGGCGCCCGACGTCACGCGCAGTGACGTGCTGCAGGCGATGCGCGAATACGCGGTGCGGGCGGTGGCCGCAGGTGCGCCCTTGCGCGCGGTCACGCGGCACACGCTCGGGCTGTACC
>JBBQQV010000333.1:0-4075 GCA_038215505.1 Lysobacterales bacterium | reverse complement strand
ATTGCGATGACGCACTTCGATTAGGCCTTCGCTGACGGTCGTGCTGTCGATCAGACGGAGCGCCCTGAGCGGCAGTTGGGCGTCGCCGTTGACCGGCAGCGCGGGCAGACGCAGGGCGCGGCTTTTGGGCCAGCGGCCTTGCGGGTGTAGGCTGATTTCCTCGGGGCTGCTGTCGACCCCTTCGACGAGCACCGCGGGCTCAAAGCCGTTCGCAAACAGGCCGTTGCGGTGGGCGTCGGTTGCGTGGTTGTCGGCCGGGTTGCGGTCGCCGAGCGGGCTGGGGGCGGTCACTTGGGCGTGGCTGACAAAGTTGCCTTAGGGGATGAGCGCGAGCGTGCTGCTTAGGTCGAATCGCACAATGCCTTCCACCGGCAGGTTGACCGGCTGGTCGATGCTGCCGCTGCCGCTGGCCGCACAGCTGGCGCCTCCGATTGCTGTGCAGGTCCAGCCGGCCGGACTGATCACGCTGGCCAGCTGGGTTTGCACGCGGGCGCCGGTGATCGCGATCGGGCCGGCGTTCCGGACCACCACAACGTAGTTCACCAGGCCGCCGCCGTTGTGCAGATCGCGACCGTTGTAGAGCACGATGCCTAGGTCAGAGCCGCCTTGGAGCACGATCCGGAAGGTCTGCGCCGGCGAGAAGTCGACGCCGCGGTTGTCTTGCGCCTGCACGCGGATGGTGGCGCTGCCGCCAGTTGGACGTTTGCTAGGGTGTAGCTCAAGACACCGGCCGTGCTGATCGCCACGTTGCTGACGATGTTGGCGGGGTCTGCGTCTTCGCTGACCGGATACGCAGCAACCGCTTGGCCCGATTCATTGGCCGGGCCAAAGCTGACGGCGCTCACAAAGCCCGTCACCGATCGGGTTCCAGAGGCGCCGGCCGCTTCGCTGCGGTCGCCGGTGGTGACAAAGCTTGGGGCGTCGTTGACGGGGGTGAAGTTGATCGTGAGAAGTATAGGAACTTCAAACGCCCTTTTCGAACAGCCGCGCGAGTAGGTGGTGGTCGCGCAAACGCCGGTTTGGGCGCGGATAGGACGTTCGCGAGTGGGATTTCGGCATCGCGGGCGCGCGGTGCCTCACCGTCCGTGGTCATTTCTCGCCGATTCCCGGCAGCGGGCCGAGCGCGGCCCTGCGGGTTGGTTGCCGCTCCATGTTGTCTTCCTTGTTTCGCCTTCGGCGTCGTGGCCGGCGGGGTGTCACGCGGCCACAGCGGGCGGTGCGCGCGGGGCGGGTCGGTAGTGCGCTTTCTCCCGCGCGCCGAGCTTTTCGAAGTGGGCGAGGAGGGCGCGGATGGCGGTGGGTTCTTCGATGCTGGCCACGATCCGCATCGCGCCACCGCAGTGGCCGCACGTGCTCACGTCGATGTCGAAAACGCGCTTGAGGCGCTGCGCTAAAGGTCATTGAGCGGCGCTTTTCGTCGGGGCTGCGGTGGTCGCTGTTGGCCGCAGTCGGCTCCTCGTCCGTAAGAGGACGTTTGCCGCGCCCGGATGGCGTCAGCTTCGCGCGCAACTTCGCGTTTGGAGCAAAGACGCCGTGGAAGCGGGTGAGGTGGACGCGCGGTGGCGGCACCAGCGCCACCGGCTCAAACTCCACGTGCGTCGTGCCCTTCTTCCACGGTGTCTTGAGCTGGTAATGCACCCTGCCCCGTGGCGAGAGCGATTGCCGCTTCTCGCTGATCGCCGGGCGTGCAATTTACCGGCACAAGCGTTCGAGCTTCTAGCTCTCGTGCGCCTCGGCGGCCCGTCGACAAGCTCAGGACAGGCTACCCGCATGCAGCCAGAAACCGCCGACCTTGCCGGCGTCGCCTTCGGGCGCGTCCGCATCGGCTGGGATCTTTTGCAACGTCGCCACCTTGCGCCCGGCCTGCGCACCGGTAGCGATGCGGTAGGTGATCGAGCTCAACCGCAGCGCGTCTAGGCCGTCGCCGCAGCCAGCGCAGTCGGACAGGAACACGGATTCGTCTTCGCCTTTGAGCCAGCCTGGGCGCAGCAAATGCCGAAAAACCCGGTGCGCGATCTTGCCGGCCAGGTGCGTCAACAGTAGGGAGGTCGGCGCGCGGGCGCGATGCAGGCCCGGCTTGTCCGGCCGGGCATCCACCGGCTCGTACACGCCGTCGAGCCACAGTGTATGAAAGTGGATATTGAAATTGAGCGCGCTGCCGAAGCGCTGGATCGGTGAACCGCCCCGGGATTCGTGGAGGCTATTCGGTTTGACTCTGGCAGCTACCTCGACGCCGTGACTGGTGAGTCCAAGAATTCAACATTCCCGCCCACTACTGTCCGGTTAAATGATCCGCTTTGCTGGACACCCAGACTTTGCCGATGTTTGTGTGATTCCAGCCGTCTCTGACTGGCATGTCGCGAAAACTGGCATGGATTCTGGCGCGAAATCGGCCCAGACTTTTGATACCCCCAGCACTCCCAGGCACCACTGGCGCCAACAACGCACTTCCAGCATCTAAGCTCGCCGCGCGCGCCGTGCAACTTTGGACAACCACGCTGTCCGCATAGAACGCGCCCTAACCCGGTGCGGAATGAAGCCACCCGCTTAGCCAGCGTACGGTGCGGTGAGCGTGCGAATCGCATCGATCACGAAGCGCAGCGCCGCGCCGCGCCGCAATATCAACGAAATGTGGCGTCGCCCTGGCAGAGTTCGCTTCGATCCTTCAAGCCCGACCATCTTCTCGAAGCGGGTAGTGGGTACCGTGATTCAAGCTCGGGCGAGCGGGTCGTTGAGCAGCTTCATCGCGGGAAGTCTTGGGCCTGCCTTACTCCTGTCGCCGCGCTCTCCAACCGCCATCCGCCGGGGACCTCGCGTGCGGTCTAGGTTCAGTGTCGGCTCGCCGCCATGGGCGTGCGATGTTTGAGCCGGCGAACGTCGCGACACACGACCGCTTTTCAGGCGATTAGCGCTGGGAACCGGAAAAGAATGCTGCCTGCAGCCACCCATCGCCACAAAGGCGCGCTAATCTTTAACGGGTTGTGGGCGATGCGCTCATGGTGTTTCCGAATTGATGGGGTCAAATATGATGCGTACACGTTGTGTTGCCGTGCTTGCGGCGCTCTCTTTGGCGAGCGCAATGGCGCTCTGGTCTGAGCAGGCACATGCGCAATGCGCATCGCTGACTAGCGCCGGGACGGCCAGTACCGAGAATTTCGACAGCTTGTCGTCGACCGTGGCGAGCGGCGTTGCGTGGACGGACAATGCGACCGTTCCGAACTGGTACTCGACACGCACGACTTACAACGTCGCCACCGGTTCCAGCAATGCCGGCGCGTTGTACAGCTTCGGAATAGCTGGCACCAATGCCGTCACCGACCGCGCGCTGGGTGGAATTGGCTCGGGCGGCACGGGTACCTTCCACTGGGCGGGTTGCTTCATCAACAATACCGGCGCGGAGCTGGCGTCCGTGGACATTGCCTATGTCGGCGAGCAATGGCGGGATGGCGGCAACGCAACCAACGTCGCGCAGCCGCTGGTATTCCAATACCAAGTCGCCAATGCAGGCGTCATCAGCGACGCGAACACGCCGACGACCGGGTGGCTGAATGTCGCGGCGCTCGACTTCTCCAGTCCGATCTTCACCATCACCGCGGCTGCGCTAGACGGTAACGCCATGGCGAATCGCACGGCCAAGAGCGCCAATATCCCCGTTGGCGTCGCCGTCGGTCAGCAGATCTGGATCCGCTGGCAGGACATCAACGACACCGGCAACGATCACGGACTCGCGATTGACGATGTCTCCGCCACCGGTGTCGCTGTGCCCGCAGTCGCAGCCGCGGACCTGACCGTTACGCTCGCCGACAGTCCCGATCCGGTGGTGGCTGGCGCCAACCTTACGTACTTCGCGACATTGACCAACAATGGCCCGGCTGATGCAGCCGACGCCACCATTAGCCTGCCGCTGCCGGCCACGCTGACTATGGTATCGGTGGTCTCCAGTGCCGGCGCTACGTGCACCGCTCCGGCTGTCGGTGCCAATGGCACGGTGAGCTGCACGTGGGCGGGTGCCACAGCGACCGGTCCGGGCAATGCACGCACAGTGACGGTAGTCGCCAGAGTGCCAGCCAATACC
>JBBQQV010000332.1:0-4086 GCA_038215505.1 Lysobacterales bacterium | reverse complement strand
CGCGATCGGCTGGGCCTCGCATTCATGGTGGGCCGTGGTGGTGCTGTTGGCCGTCCAGGCCACAGTGGGGGCGTCGCTCGCCTTCGCCCATCTGCACGTGTCGATGAAGCTCGACATCTGTCCACCCCCGGGCGCCGCGCTACCGCCGGCCGGCTGGCCGCTGGCCTCTTCGGCCTTGCTGCTGGCCGGCTCGTTGCTGCTGGCGCTGGCGCAGTGGCGAGTGGGCCGCGGTGGCGGCCAGGCACTGCTGCGTCTGGCGCTGCTGGGCGCGCTGGTCTGCGTCGCCGCCTCCGCTGGCGTCGATCTGGCCGGCTGGCAGCAGGCCGCCCTGGCGCCCCAAGCCAGTGCCTGGGCCGCCACCGTCGCCGCGCTGCTGGCCTGGCAGGGCCTGCATGTGATCGTGCTGCTCGTGATGGGCTCCTATTCACTAGCCCGGTCCCTGGCCGGCCGCCTGCTCCCCAATGCCCGAGCGACACTGGACAACACCGCCTTGCAGTGGCACTACATCACCTGCCAGGGCATCGCCTTCGCGCTGCTGCTGCAGTGGCTGCCGCGCTGGCTGGCGCCCTAGCAAAGCTCAAACCAGGGCCGCGTTGTGCCCGCTGATAGGGGTCAGGTCTCAATATTGTTCACATAAGGCCGTTCGCCCTGAGCTTGGCCTGTCCTGAGCCTGTCGAAGGGTCGAAGGGTGTCGCGAGGAGCCTGTCCTGAGCTTGTCGAAGGGCTTCGACAAGCTCAGCCCGAACGGAAAAAATGGACGATGTGAACAGCATTGGGACCTGACCCCTACGCTACGTCGCGTTCCCAAAAGCTGACTACTTGCTGGGCGCAGCAGTCCTTGGCGGTCCGAGCGACGCAGTAGCGACAAGTTTGGCCTGCAAGGTAATGCGCTTGGGCCGCAGTCCCGGCGAGCGCACGCGCGAGAGCAAGCGGTTCCAGGCCTCTAGGGCGATGCGCTGCGTAGGATGCCTCACTACCGATAGTGGTGGGCTCAGAATTGGCGCCCAAACGGGCTCATCGAACGCTAGCAAAGCAACATCATCGGGCCAGCGAATCTTCAGCCGCTGCAGGATTCGTACGAGTGACAACGCAACCATGCTGTTGCTGGCAATGATGGCAGTAGGCGGCTGACGGCTGGCCAGGATATCGGCAACCTGCGTTGCAAACACTGCGTCGTCTGGATCGCGCTGCACAACGATTGGCGACACCCCGGCCTGCGCTTGTTGGGCGGCCTCAAGGTAGCCTTTGATTCGAAGCTTTGTAGTAGACAGCCGAGGATCGTGCACCAGATAGAGCAGTTTGCGGTGCCCAAGGCCAATCAGGTGCGCGGTCGCTTCGCGCATTGCCTTGCGGTCGTCAATGGCCACGTAATCAAACCGCTTGTCGCTGGTGACCCGGTCAACGATGACGGTTGGCGTTCGGCGCAGGGCAAGCAAGTCCAGCGTTGCGCTTACGTCATGCGTTGGAATCAGAATGAGTCCGTCAATATTGCGCCCGAGAAGCGCCTCGACGCGACTGAGTTCGAGCGCGGGGTCTCCGCGGCTAAGGACCTGAATAACCGCATATCCGTCCTTGGCGGCGACTTCTTCGAAATACCCCAGCAAAGCTGCAAAGTAGGCACTCGTGGTCAATGGTGTGCACAAGCCAATGACGCGAGAAGCCTGGCGGCGCAGGCTCTGGGCTACGCCATTGGGCAAAAATCCAAGCTCGCGCATCGCGGTTTGCACACGCTCCCGGCGCGCTTCGCTCACATTTGCCCGGCCGTTGAGCACGTTGGATACGGTGCCAACAGAAACCTCTGCACGTTCAGCGACGTCCAGTACGGTTGGTTTCCTGACCGACGTTGAGCTCATCCTATGGCTTCTTTCTGCAAACACATTGCGCGGCAGGCCGCGCAATGCAGCATCCGATCGCCAATCCTCTCGCGGCGAACGTTATCACGGCAAGTGGCAACTTGCCATGGACTTCGCGACGGCAGATGTCGCTATTTATCGGTTCTTCGCAGATGATATTGAAACGTTTCAAAATATGCGCTAGACTTTCGTGAAGCGCCACTTGGCGCGGCAACGCGGTGCAGGCAACATGAAAATTATCAAGATCGAGACTTTCAAGTATTGGGTTGACTGGTGCAACTGGATGTTTGTGCGTGTCTCGACCGACGAGGGCATTTGCGGGTGGGGCGAGGCGTCCCTGCACGGCGCAATCGAGTCTGTCGAAGTGGCAATCCGGGAGTACGCGCCGCACCTGATCGGGCACGATCCTTCGGGGCCGGAGCAACATTGGCACCGCTTGTACAACGCCTGGCGTTGGCGCGGCGGGGCGGTTTACTCGACGGCGCTGTCGGCAATAGACATTGCCCTATGGGATTTGGAGGGTAAACGCCTTGGCGTTCCGGTCGCCCGACTTTTGGGGGGGCCATTTCGTACCAAGATGCGTGGATATGCCAGTCATTGGCTCAGTGGCATCAAGACGGCTGATGAGGCGTTTGCAGGGGCTCGCGAGGCGGCCTCCAGAGGGTTCACGGCATTCAAGTGCAGTCCGTTCACCCGTGACGGCTTGCACTCCAACGAAGCAGGCGAGATTCGACGTGCCGCAGCCATCGTCGAAGCAGCTCGAGAAGGCTTCGGGCCCGATGGCGAAATCTTCATCGAGTGCAGTGAGCTTTTTTCCCTGCGCTCAGCCGTTTTGCTGGACGAGGCGCTTCAACCGTATCGGCCCGGCTGGTTCGAGGAGCCGATTCCCTTTGAGAACGCCAAATCGATGGCACTGCTGCAGCGCGAAATCCGAACGCCAATTGCCACGGGAGAACGCCTGCTGTCGCGCCATGAATACCGTGAACTGCTCGAAGGCGGCGGATGCCGCATCATCCAGCCCGACATCATGCATGCCGGCGGCTTTACCGAGGTACGCAAGATTGCCTCCATGGCCGATATGTACACGGTGCCTGTTGCGCCACATAGCCCGGGCGGGCCGATCTGTACAGCTGCGTCAATGCATCTTGCCGCGGCGATACCCAACTTTTTGATTCTTGAGCAGATGGAGCCGCAGCGCGCCTTTCGCGACCTTGCGTCTACACCGCCGATTCAATGTGAAGATGGATGTTTCCTTTTGCCGCAAGGTCCCGGACTAGGCATCGAGCCCAACCTTGAGGTCTTGAAGGAAATGTCATTTTGCCCCCAGCCGAAAAATGAGCGGCAGGGTTCGCTGTATCGCTGACAACACGACGAAGGAGACTCACGCATGCATACCACCAAGACTCTTGCGGCCATTGCCGCTGCCACACTTTGCGCCGCACTGGGTAGTGCGACCGCGCAGCAACCCATCGTGCTGCAATGGCAGACCGCCAATCTGACCGAGAAGCAGTACGAGCCGATCTGGAAGGCCACCATTGCGGAGTTCGAGGCCGCCAATCCCGGCATCAAGGTCGAGCCCGTGCTGGTCGCGCGCAAGGACCACTGGACAAAGTTCGTTGCGGCAGCATTGGCCAAGCAGGCACCGTGCATCGTGTCTGTTGACCTGGCCACGGCCGCCTACAACGGTTATCTGATGCCCATCGACAAATACATGCAGGCTGAGCCGGCGGCTTTTCGTGGCGCCTGGAGCCCGGATATGCTCAGCGCAGCGAAGTGGAAGGGCAAGCTCTATGGTCTGCCGATCTGGGGCGGCACTTACGCCGAGATCTACAACCGTGACCTGGTAACCAAGGCGGGTCTTGATCCGGCCAATCCACCCAAGACCTGGGCTGAGTATCTGGCCTGGAGCAAGAAGCTCACTGGCGACGGTGTTTGGGCGACAGCTGTGCTCGGTGGCAAGACCGATACGACCGCTCGCGTGTTGCTGACATGGATCTGGTCCAACGGTGGTGAGGCGTTCAACGCCGACATGACCGAGGCGACGTTCGCCAAAAATCCAAAGAGCCTGGAAGCTATCAAGTTCTACCTGGGCCTGGCGGGCAAACAGGGCCTTGCCGCTCCGGCGCCCACAACAACCAACTACCTTGAGCAGACCAACCTCTTTGCACAAGGCAAGATCGCCACGATGCGCAATGCATACTGGGCCGTTGCCAAGGTGAACACCGACAACCCG
>JBBQQV010000331.1:0-4106 GCA_038215505.1 Lysobacterales bacterium | reverse complement strand
CGCTCGACGGCAAGTCGATCACCACCTTGGGCCGACGCATGTTGGGTTTGGGCACGCATCCACGCTTGGCCGCCATGTTGTGCGCGGATTTGCCGCCCGTCGAGCGCGCTCTTGCCTGCGACTTGGCGGCCTTGATCGAGTCGCGCGATCCAATGACAGGACTGCGTAGCGATGACCTGGGGAGTCGTTGGCATGCGCTGCTGGCGCTGCGCGCGGGACGCATGGTGAATGATGCCAATCGCGGCGCCTTGGCCGCCATCGAGCGGCTCTCGGCGCAGTGGCGTCGGCGCTTGCGGGTCGATCCTGCACCTGCGGATCTACCGACTCACACCCTCGGCGATGTGCTGCGGCACGCGTTTCCTGATCGCATCGCACGCCAGCATCCGCAAGACCCGCGGCGCTACCAGTTGGCCAACGGTCGCAGCGTGCGGTTGTGGGACGACAGTGCCCTGTTCGGCGAACCGTGGTTGCTGGTGACTGACCTGCAGGATGCTGATCGCGATGCGCGCGTGCAGCGTGCGGTCTCGCTCGATATTGCGCGCCTTGAGCGTGAATGCAGCGCGCTGTTTGTTACTGAGGATCGGGTCTTTTGGGACGCCGATGCACGCCGTATCGCGGCCACTCGCGAGCGCCGGTTTGCTCGCATCGTGATCGAGAGCAAGCCCTTGGCGACGCCAGACCGCGCGCGATTTGCCGAGGCCTTGCTGGATGCGGTGCGCCAGCTCGGCTTAGCAGCGCTCGGCTTCAGTGAGTCGTTGGCGCAATGGCGCGAGCGCGTGCGTTGCGTGCACGCTTGGCGGCCGGAGCTGGCACTGCCTGCGTTCGATGATGCCGATCTGTTGAACAGCCTTGAGCATTGGTTGCAACCCGTGCTGGAAGGCAAGACAAAGCTTGATACGCTGGATGCGGAGGGCGTCGCCGAGGCGATGAAGTCGCGCTTGGACTGGGCCACGCGGCAACGCATCGATGCGCTTGCCCCGCCGCGCATCCAGGTGCCATCCGGGCAGTCGCGCAGCGTCTTGTATCAACATGGCGAAGCGCCAGTGCTGGCAGTCAAGTTGCAGGAGTTATTCGGGCTGGCCGATACCCCGCGCATCGATGACGGCCGCCTCGCTGTGACCCTGCACCTGCTCTCGCCCGGCGGTCGACCCTTGCAGGTAACCCAGGACCTGCGGGGGTTTTGGGAACGCACGTATCCCGAAGTCAGGAAAGAAATGAAGGGCCGCTATCCACGCCATCCGTGGCCCGACGATCCGTGGTCAGCGACACCCACCCATCGCGCCAAGCCGCGCGGGACGTGACGCGCTGCTGTTTTAGGGCACCGCTCCCGCGGCGCTGCACTTTCGCCGACATCCGCAGCAGCCGCGCAGGAGCGCGTCCCTCCCAAAGCGAGCAAAGTCTGTCGCGCCTTACGTGCCTTACGTGTGTTATTGCAAGCAACCGCCCGCCAGTCACGCGCAGTCCAGTCACGCTAAGTAAGCATCCACATACTGAACTGTCAGCCGATGCTGCGGTCGCATCCCCACTCGCGACTGCTTTCATCGGGTTTGTAGCAAACGCGGGTGCGGCACCTAGGCGGGACAAGCCGCCGCCACAACGACTCCGAACGCAATGACGTCACGGGGCGACCGACGATTACCACGACTGGAAGCGCCCTTATGAGCCAACCGATCCGCGCGCTCACCATCATGTTGGCTGTGCTTGCTGGCCTCCTCGCCACTGCCTTCGTTCTGCACGCGCCGTTGCTGCAAGCCTTTTCCGCGCAGCCTTGGTTCAATGGCCTGATCGTGGCGGTATTCGCGGTCGGTGTGCTGGTCAACCTGCGTCATGTCGTCCGCCTGCAAAGTGAGGTTCGCTGGATCGAAGGATTCCGACGCACCGACCCTGAGCGCGCGACCCTGCAGAAGCCGGTGCTGTTGTTACCGATGGCCAAGCTGTTTGCGCACGCTGAAGGCAAGCCGCAGACGCTTTCCACTGCGTCAATGCGCTCCCTGCTCGACAGCATTTACCTGCGCCTGGAAGAGCAGCGCGATCTCAGCCGATACCTGACCGGCCTGCTGATCTTTCTCGGCTTGCTGGGTACCTTCTGGGGTCTGCTGGCGACCATCAGCGCAGTCGCCGACATCATTGCTGGCTTGTCGGCGGGCAGCGATTCCCTGGTGATGTTCGAGTCACTCAAGGAGCGCCTGCGCGTGCCCTTGGCCGGTATGGCGACCAGCTTCTCGACCTCACTGTTTGGCTTGGCCGGATCGCTGATCGTCGGCCTGCTGGACCTGTTCGCCGGCCGCGCGTCGAACCGTTTTTATGGCGAGCTGGAAGACTGGCTGTCGGGCATGACGCGCTTGTCCAGCGGGCACAGCGTGGGCGATGGCGACACCTCGGTGCCTTCTTACGTGCAAGCCTTGTTGGAACAAACCGCCGATGGCCTGGAGCGCATGCAGAGGGCCGTCGTCGACAGCGCTCGCGAGCGGCGCAGCAGTGACGATCAGATGCTGGAGTTGAATGGCCAACTGGCACGCTTGATCGATACGCAAAGCGAGCTGCGTGCCACCTTGAAGCAACTCGCCCAAGCCAGCAGCAGCCACGCCATGAGTGATGATTTGCGTGCCGAGTTCCGCTTGCTTTCGCGGACCATTTCCGCCGCCCTCGACGGCAAGCGCTGAGTTATGAGCGCGCTTGCTTCCCGACGCAGGCGAGGGGTCGATTACTGGCCCGGCTTTGTCGACGCCTTGTCGGCACTGCTGATGGTGTTCGTGTTTTTGTTGATGATTTTTGCCATCGGCCAGTTTGTGCTGGCGGATGCGATCAGTGGCCGTGACCAGGCCTTGAGTAAGCTCAATGCCGAGCTCGCCGCGCTGGCAAGCTCGCTGTCGATGGAGAAGAGCGCCAAGGTGCAAGCGCTGACCCAAGTCGAGGAGTTGAGCGTGTCGTTGGCGAGCTCGCAATCACAAACGCAATCACTGCAACTGCGGCTCGATGAAACCGCGACCTTGCTCAGCCAGACGCAAGCGCAGTTGGAGGGCAGTCAGGAAGAGGCTGCGCGGTTGACCGCCGACATCAATGCCTTGGCTGAGTTGAAGCGCCAACTGGAATCGGAAATCGCCACCCGTCTGGCGGAAGTCGAGACCACCCGCGACAAGCTCACTGTGCAGACCGACTTGTCGGCTAAATCCGCCGCACAGGTCGAATTGCTGAACCGGCAGATGGCCGCCTTGCGCCAGCAGTTGGACGAAATCAGCGCCTCACTGGAATTGGCCAAAGCCACCAGTAAGGCCAAGGAAATGCAGATTGAGGATCTGGGCCGTCAGCTCAATCTGGCGCTGGCAAACAAGGTCAATCAGTTGGCCCGCTATCGCTCGGATTTTTTCGGCAAGCTGCGCGAGGTGCTGGGCAATCGCGACGACATCGTGATCGTCGGCGACAGGTTCGTGGTGCCGGCCGGACTATTGTTTCCGTCCGGTTCTGACCAGTTGGGCGATGGCGGACGTCTGCAATTGGATCAAATCGCCAATACGCTGCGCGAGGTGACCGCGCAGGTGCCAGCGGACATCGATTGGGTGCTGCGTATCGACGGCCACACGGATCGTCAACCGATCAATAGCGCGCGCTTTCCAAGCAACTGGGAGCTGTCATCCGCGCGCGCGATTGCCATCGTCAAACACCTGATCGCCGCCGGCATCCCACCGCAGCGCTTGGCAGCGAATGGCTTTGGTGAGTTTCAGCCGCTCGAACGCGGCAGTGATCCAGCCGCCTTGGCGCGCAACCGGCGCATTGAAATTCAGTTGACCAACCGATGATCGCGGACGCACAGAAAAACCGGGAGGCGATATGGGGGACGCACTAAGCCTGATTGCGTTCGTGCTCGGCGCCGGTTTTGCGCTGATGAACATCTATTTCAGCGCCATCTGCACCCTGGCCCACCGCGTGCGCGAAGGCCACTGGCCGCCGGTGGTGCCGATGGGCATCCCGGTGGTCGGCACCTTGCTGTTGCTCGCCGTCATTCTGCTTGCACGTGGCGGCGGTTGGCTGCCAATGACCGCCGCCTTGCTGGCCTTGCTGGATACCGGCGGGCCGCTGTTCATGCTGGCGTTTGTGCGCTACCGACG